>JALFVM010000073.1 GCA_022787145.1 Lachnospiraceae bacterium
TTGAATGTCTCAACCATAACTTCTGTTGCAGGCTGAGAAGTTCCAAGAGCAAATGGAGACATTGCTGTGTCAATGACATCTACACCAGCCTCAACTGCTTTCATATAAGTCATGGAAGCAACACCGGAGGTGTAATGTGTATGCAACTGGATCGGCAGATCTACAGCATCTTTCATTGCACCGATCAGTTCCGTTGCTTTATATGGAAGCAAAAGACCAGCCATATCTTTGATACAGATCGAATTTGCACCCATATCCTCGATACGTTTTGCAATATCTGTCCAGTATTCCAGTGTATAAGCATCTCCTAATGTGTAAGACAGTGCAACCTGTGCATGTCCTTTTTCTTTGTTTGCTGCTGTAACGGCTGTCTGCAGGTTGCGCAGGTCGTTCATACAGTCAAAAATACGGATGATATCAATTCCGTTTGCGATGGATTTCTGTACGAAGTACTCAACCACATCATCTGCGTATGGACGATATCCAAGAATATTCTGTCCACGGAATAACATCTGTAATTTTGTATTTTTAAATCCGTCACGGAATTTACGAAGTCTTTCCCATGGATCTTCTTTTAAGAAACGAAGGGAAGCATCGAAAGTAGCACCACCCCAGCACTCTACAGAGTGGTATCCTACTTTATCCATTTTCTCTACGATCGGCAGCATTTGATCTGTTGTCATACGAGTGGCAATCAGAGACTGATGTGCGTCACGCAGAATGGTCTCAGTAATTTTAATTGGTTTCTTAACTGCTTCTGACATTTATTTTCCTCCTTCAATTATACACCGAAAATAGCCATGAATGTACCGGCTGCTACAGCAGTACCGATAACACCGGCTACGTTTGGTCCCATCGCATGCATCAGCAGGAAGTTTGTCGGATCTGCCTCCGCACCTACTTTCTGAGATACACGGGCCGCCATAGGAACGGCAGATACACCGGCAGAGCCAATCAATGGATTGATCTTGCCATGTGTCAGCTTACACAACAGTTTTCCGAGCAGAACACCGCCGGCCGTACCACAGGCAAATGCAACAAGACCAAGTACTACGATCTTAAGAGTGTCGACATTCAGGAATGCCTCAGCACTTGTGGAAGCACCTACGGAAGTTCCAAGCAGGATAACTACGATATACATCAAAGCATTGGATGCCGTCTCTGTCAGCTGACCAACAACACCAGACTCTCTGAACAGATTACCAAGCATCAGCATACCAACGAGCGGAGCTGTACTTGGAAGAATCAGACAAACCACAATCGTAATTACGATCGGGAACAGAATCTTCTCTAATTTTGATACAGGACGAAGCTGCTGCATCTTGATTTTTCTTTCTTCTTCTGTTGTGAACAGCTTCATAATCGGAGGCTGAATGATCGGAACGAGAGACATATAAGAATATGCTGCAACGGCAATCGGTCCCATCAAAGTTGTCTGACCAAGCTTTCCGGCAAGGAAAATAGAAGTCGGGCCGTCCGCACCACCGATGATAGAAATAGCTGCTGCTGCTTTTCCATTGAATCCAAGGAAGATTGCAAGGAAATATGCCATATAAATACCAAGCTGTGCGGCAGCTCCCATCAGGAAACTGATTGGATTCGCGATCAGAGGACCAAAGTCGGTCATCGCACCTACACCCATGAAGATCAGGGATGGAAGGATACTCCACTCATCCAACAGATAAAAATAATGTAACAGTCCACCTACGCCATTGGACATGTCTTCAGGTCTCGCCATAATATCCGGATAGATATTAACCAACAGCATACCAAATGCAATTGGCACTAACAGCAGAGGCTCAAATCCGTGTTTGATCGCAAGGTATAAGAAAACCAGTGCTACCAAAATCATCAGATAATTACCCCAGGTCAGATTGAAGAATGCAGTCGAATGGATCAGGTTAGACAAAGTATCAACAATATAAGACATTTGACTACCTCCGTATTAGTTCATTGTTGCTAAAACGTCTCCATTTTCAATTGCATCGCCAACAGCTACGTTAATGCTTGCGATTGTACCATCTTCCGGTGCAACAACAGGGATTTCCATTTTCATAGATTCCAGAATCACAACGTTGTCACCAGCTTTTACAGCCTGTCCAACAGCTGCTTCTACTTTGAATACTTTTCCAGGTACAGAAGCTGTAATTTCAATTCCGCCTGCTGCTCCTGCTGCTGGTGCAGGTGCTGCTGCCGGTGCAGCCGGTGCTGCTACAGGTGCTGCTGCAACTGGTGCTGCAGAAGGTGCGCCTGCGCCTTCTTCTACAGTTACGCTATATGCGGTTCCATTTACGGTAATTGTATAACTTTTCATCTTAAATTCCTCCTGTAAATTGTGGTTTCTTTACCATTTCTTACGATTGATCTTTTTAATGGAACGCACCACAAAGCTGTCTGTGCTGGTTCCCTCAGCTGCTGCGATTGCTGCTGCAATTACGGCGATCAGTTCTTTGTCATCCGTTTCAGGAACGGTTGCCGCCGGTGCTGCTGCAGGTGCAGGAGCTACTTTCTTCTCTGCCTTTGGTTCTTCTTTTTTACCCTTCTTGGTAAATGCTTCTTCCAGCTTCGGAACATATTTGAAAAGAGAAATCAGAAGACTTAAGAATACAAGCATTACAAATACGATTCCAATACCCATCAGTGTATTCATAAGAGCCTGCTGCATCTTCTCGCCCATTGTATATTCCGGATTGACTGCCATACCTGTCGGTGCACCTTCCTCGTCAAAGGTAAATACAATCTCGGCTTTTCTGATAGAGAACTCTGCAGGAACGGTAACAGAATAACCATCGGTAATCTCAGCTACAACTGAAGTATCCATTCCCTTATATTCTCCAAGATCATCTTTGTTGTTTTCCCATGCTTCCATGGCATTTTCTGTGAAACTATCACCAGACTCTTTATACGAAACAATCTCTTCATCAGAAAGATTTACAATAGCCTCTGTCAGACCTTCGGCAGTTGTCGTCATATTCATACTCAAAGTCTCGTCAATCTTCTCCTCCTCTTTGGCAGCGCCGCAGGCAGTGAAGACAAATACACAGATCATCATGAGAGCAATGGACATAAATTTTTTCAATGTCTGCTTCATATGCTCACCTCTCATTTAGACTGTACCATGTTTTTTCGCTGGACGGTCTTCTCTCTTTGTGAATAACATTTCAAATGCAGCGATTACATATTTTCTTGTATCAGCCGGCTCAATAATGGTATCCACATATCCTCTTCTGGCTGCGGAAGTCACACCAGACTGGAGTGCTGCATACTCAGCAGCTTTTTCTTTTAATTCAGCAGCATCTGCCTGTGGATACATAATCTTTGCTGCCATTTTAGAATCCATCATTCCGATTTCAGCAGTCGGCCATGCATAGACCATATCCGCACCAATAGCTTTGCTGTTCATAGCCACATAAGCGCTTCCATAAGCTTTTCCAACAATGACATTTACTTTCGGTACTGTTGCATTTGCAAATGCATAAGTCAAACCACCGATTGCTTTTGCCATATATTTTTCTGAGCATTTGCTCGCCTTGAATCCTGTTACATTTGTTAAAGTCAGTACAGGAACACCAAATGCATCACAGAAATTCACAAATTCAGCAGCTTTCTTAGCACCTCTTGCAGAAATTGTTCCGTCAAAAGTTTCTACCTTCTCGCCCTCTGCATTGTAAATCTCGCTTCTGTTTGCAACGCATCCTACCGTTGTGCCATTCAGTTTGATAAAGCCTGTTACGACATCTTTTCCATAACCAGCTTTTGTCTCAAAGAACATATGGTTATCCGCAATCTGAGTCAGTGCGATACCAGTGTCACCAGCACAGTTTGCCAAATCTGGGCATACACGGTTCAGATCATCTGTACACTCTTCATAAGAAGCGTCATCTTCATTATTTTCAGGAAGCATAGCAACCAGTGCACGCATTTTAGCCAGGATTTCTGCTTCTGGTCCAACGACGTCAACAAGTCCTGTCTCTTCGCTCTGGAATGCAGAACTTGATGTGTCACATGCCTCTTTTCTATTGCCTTCCAGTGCATTCGGAGAATTCACAAACAGCTGTGCTTTTCCTTCTGCCATGAAAGTAAAATCAGTCAGTGCTGGAATCACTGCGAGACCACCGCCGCATGTTCCAAAAATTCCTGTAATCTGCGGAATCACACCAGATGCCATTGTCTGTTTCATATAGATTTCTCCAAAAGCATTCAGTGCGTCTGTTGCCTCCTGCAGACGAATTCCGGCGCAGTCAAGAAGTCCGATTACCGGTGCTCCTGTTTTCATAGCCAGATCATATAAATTGGCAATTTTCTTTGCATGCATTTCGCCGACTGTTCCGTTTAAAACAGAAACATCCTGACTGTATACATACACTAAACTGCCATCAATGACACCATATCCGGTGATAACACCATCGGATGGTGTGTCATTTGCAGTTAAGTTGAAATCTGTGCTTCTGGCAGTTACAGCGCCGCCGATTTCAACAAAACTGTTTGCGTCAAGTAAAGAATTGATTCTTGTACTTGCCAAGCTTTGTGTTGCCTTACTCATTCTTCAGCCCTCCATTTTTCTATAGAAATCATAAATTCCAACAAATTTACGCCAAGTATAAGTATAACGGTTTTTTTTGTTTCTTTCAACCATTTCTTGCAGTATTTTGTTAAAAACTTAACCTCATTGTCAATACTTGAAACAATAATGTGCCCATATTTTTTTGAAGCACCACCAAAAATCTTTTTTGAGAATGGTGTCTTTTAAAAGAATCGGATACCGGCACACCACATCGTCCCCCAAGGTATACACAATATTTCCTATGACATCCCCCTCCCTAACCGGTGCAGAGAGATCTTCTTTCACTTCTTCCCGAACCGTAATCTCTTCATCCTCGCGCAGCAAAATTTTCTTTCGCTTTTCCATTGCGCCAAGCACTTGTACATTGGCATATGCCGTCTCAAACAGACGGTCACTGACAGGAATGCCATCCTTCACCCTAACTGCCCCAATTTGTGTTTCCTTCCAAACTTCATAGTAATGATACTGGTCAAACGCATAATTCACCAGCTTTGCAGTATCCTCATACTTGTAATTTTTATGAGAAGGCCATCCGCTTGCCAGAAGTGCAATGACAAAAATTCGCTCCTGCCTTTCTACCGCACAGACATAACAATACCCTGCCCCAGCTGTAAATCCTGTTTTCCCGGCCAGAATTCCCTCCATTGTTCCAAGAAGCGCATTGGTATTATGCAGCACGAATGTTCTCTTTTCACTCAGATCTGAAAAATTATAATCGGTTGTCTGCGCAATTGCCAGAAAATCCGGATTTTGTATCGCATAGCGCATAATCAAAGCAAGATCTCTGGCAGTCGTCGCATGAATTCCCTCGTCATCTTTTGCATCCAAGCCATTCGGTGTCACAAAATGCGTCTGCGTGCAGCCAATCTTTATTGCTTTTTCATTCATCATAGCTGCAAACTTCTCCACACTGCCTCCCACATGCTCTGCAATCGCCACTGCAGTATCATTATGGCTTTTGAGCATCAGAGAGTACAGAAGATCTTTCAGATAATATTGTTCTCCCTCCTGCATATGAAGCTGAACATCCGGCTGTGCCGCCGCCTTTGCAGATACCTCGACAATCTCCGTTTTTTCTGCGTTCTCCAGTGCCAGAATGCAGGTCATCACTTTTGTAGTACTTGCCATAGGTCTGATTTTCTGTTCCTCTTTTCCATAGAGAACCCTGCCTGTATCAGCATCCATCAGCACAGCACTCTCTGCATACAGGTTCTCCTGAAATTCTTTTGCCTTGACATGTTGTGCAGTCACTCCAGTTACAAATACGGCACAGATAAAAATTAAAATTCTTTCTTTCATTTTCTGCATAAATTCGCTCCTTATTCCATACGTATATATGTATGAGCCAAAAAAGTGAAACATTCCATATGGCAGAAATCTTGCCGTTAAAAAAGGAGCCTCTTTGGGCTCCCACAATCCATTTCTTGTGCTTTAATCCTGGTAATTTCTCCGGAAACGTTCCGGAATTTCCAATTCTGCTTTGGAACACCAGTATAATTTTTCCAGAACTTTCGGTGTTTCT
Organism: Lachnospiraceae bacterium; assembly: GCA_022787145.1. Lineage (GTDB taxonomy): Bacteria > Bacillota > Clostridia > Lachnospirales > Lachnospiraceae > JALFVM01. Next base: position 6,087 of record JALFVM010000073.1, read on the forward strand.
TCCAGTGCCTGTGCAAAAAAATCATCCAGTACAGACAGCCAGACATTACAATGTCCATCTGCCTGTTTCGTCATAAAATGTTCTCCAAATGTCTTTTTGAGACCTGTTATGCGCAAAAACAGCATTTTCTTTCGATAACTATCCTCATTTTCATAAACCATCATTCCCGTCAGACGGCGCATCCCACTCAGTGCTCTTTCCATCTGCCTTGTCGTCAGATCCGGAAACATCTTCTGAATCACCGCAGCATTTTCACAAGAAGGAATGATTCCCCTTGCCGGAAAATAAGTCAGCGGATCCAGTCCATCCTTTTTCATCATCCGCCGATCCATTTCTTTTTCAATGATTGTATGCGAGACCTGATCTTCTATATGATAAATATAGGGATGACAGGTACTATCCAGCATAAAATGGCAGGCAAATCCCAAAAGATAGACCAAAAGTTCATCGTCCTGATTTTTTCGGACAAGTCGAATTCCCTGTTCAAAAAAAGGATAGGCAATCTCTCCATGAAGGCGAACTCCTGTCTGATTTACATAATTTTTTCTCAAACCATAATAAAAGAGAATATCCGGGCCATGAAGGCCAATCCGATACAACTGTATGTGTCTGTGAATCAGTTCCTGCAAATCTCCCTGCAAACTCTTGTACACTTTTCTTCCAAATGCATCGTGCGTGTATGTTGTCGGCATGTTTTTTACTCCTTTCGCTTCCTCTATACATTTAACCGAAGTTGTATCTCTTCTTGCGCTTCTTCTTTGAATTCCTCCATCTGCACAGGATTTAAGACCGGCAGCTCATCCAGCGCCTGAACGCCAAAACAGCGCAGAAATTCTTCCGTTGTTCCAAATAAAATCGGACGTCCCGGGGCATCCATCCTTCCGAGTTCTTTGACAAGATTGTACTCCACCAGCTTATTCACTGCATGGTCACTTTTTACCCCGCGAATCTTTTCAATCTCAATTTTTGTCACCGGCTGCTTATAAGCAATGATGGACAGCGTTTCCAGCATCACATCAGTCAGAACTGCTTTTTTCGGCTGCATGGCAACGCGAATCAGATACTCATAGTATTCTTTTTTGGTACACATCTGAAAAGAATCACCCAGTTCTATGATGGCAATTCCCCGATCTTCACTTTGATACTTGTCCATCATATTGTGAATCAGTTTTTTTGTCGTATCCACGTCCTGTTCAATCGCTCTGGCAATTCTGGATACCTCCACAGAATCACCCATCGTAAACAAAATAGCCTCAATGGCTCCTTCCAGTTTCTCTATCTTCAATGCTTCTTCGTCTCCTGCATAAAATTATTATTCCAACGATTCTATCTGTATATCATCAAATAAATGTTCCTGATGAATCAAAATCTTTCCCGTTTTCATCAGTTCCAAAATCGCCAGAAACGTCACTACCAGCTGTGTTCTGCTGCACTGTTTTTCCAGGAGCTGACGAAAACTGAACTTTTTATGTGTCCGCGCATACGCTTGTACATCGTTCATTTTCTCAGGAAGATTCACTTCCTCCTGCTCAATTTTCCCAAATTTACTTCGGATTGGATCCAGCTTTTCTTCCTGGCGTCTTAAAACAGATTGATAAATGCCCTGCAGCTTCTCCAAAGTTATATCCTTTAAGAGTTCTCTGGGATTTTCCGGTTCCCGATAACTCAATAGTTCTCCCGGAATCGTAGGCTCTTTATACAGAACTTTTCGGGCATCTTCCATTTTGTCCCGAAGTTCATAGGAAAGATTTTTATACATCTTATATTCCAGAAGCTGCTGTACCAGCTGTGCTCTCGGATCTTCCTCCTCTCCTTCCTCATTGACCTCTTTCGGAAGCAGCATTTTGCATTTAATATCCAAAAGCGTAGCCGCCATCACCATAAACTCACTCATAATATCCAGATTTTCTTCCTTCATCTGCTGGATATATTCCATATACTGATCTGTAATTTCTACGATGGGGATGTCATAAATATCAATTTTATTTCTGTCGATCAAATGCAAAAGCAGGTCAAGAGGGCCTTCAAAAACCGGCAATTTTACAGGTATAGCCATATCTTCCATCCTCTCTGTCTGTCATCACTCATCCATTTTAATCGTTCACAGACTGTTTTTCAAGCATTATTTACTGCATCGGAAGAAGACGCACCTCAATCAATTCTCTTGGATTGTGCACACGCAGCTTCACAGAGTGTTCTCCCATGCCTGGACTTACGATCAGCTGGCTGCTTCCATTTTGAAACTGTCCGCAGCAGTACTTTGGAAATGGATGAAAATGCGTGGAAATCAGCCCCCTGTTTTCCCCAAAGCGCACCACGCCTCCATGATAATGTCCAGAGAGTGTCAAATCCGCTCCCCACAAAAAGCAGGCATCGGAATGATACGGATTATGTGACAGTAAAATCCCATAATCATCGGAGGAATCTGCTTCGCCAAGGAGAGCACAAATATGTTCCCTGGTCAGTTTTTGGGGAAATGGTTTTTTGTAATATTCTTTTTCCAGAGAAAGTCCGCTAATCCTCAGACGATTTTCTCCACAACAGAACACACGGCTGCTGTTATCCAGAAAAATGGTATTTTCACGAATAGCTACAAACAATTCTTCTGCCTCAGGAGAGATTTCCTCCACCCAGGAACCAAACACCTTCTGTTCATGATTTCCCATTGCATAATACACAGGAAATTCCTGGCTCAATTTCTCCAGGAGTTTCTCCAACCGCGTCCAGGAAGGCTGGCAATCCCCTACAAGCATATCTCCACCGATCAAAACAAGATCCGGCTTTCTTTTTTTCATCACTTTCAGCAGAAAACTGTGATCATTGCCAAAAGAAAGTCCGTGCAGATCGCTGAGGAAATGCAAACGGACTTCTTTTGTTTTTATTTTTCTGCTGTAAATGTCATAGTTTTTTAGACATAACTGCTTCATGAATACCTCTATTTTCCAAAACCACAGTTCGGATATGTACAGACTTTACAATTCAGGCAAAGTCCGCCCTCACCAAGATCTACGATTTCTTCTGCTGTAATTTCATCATCCGCAAGAAGTCTTGGCAGCAGAAGATCAAAAATAGTTCTCTTTGCGTACATTACACATCCAGGAAGACCAACAATCGGGATTGTCTTTCCATCTTTCTCATAATAGGAAACCATCATCATTGCTCCCGGAAGTACCGGCGCACCATAAGTCACAACTCTTGCACCGGTATGAGAGATTGCACCCGGTGTTCTGTCATCGGGATCTACACTCATTCCTCCGGAACACAATACCAGGTCTGCCCCCTGTGTAATAAAATCAAGAATCGCTGCCGTAATCGCATCCTTATCATCGCCCGGCATTACTTTTCCCATAACAGCGGTTGGGAACTCTGACAGTTTCTGTTCCAGGACAGGAGAAAATGTATCCTCGATCAACCCCTTTCGGATTTCACTTCCCGTCACAACAAGGCCTACCTTTTTAAACTGGAATGGCTTAATAGAGAAAATCGGCTCCGGACCTGCTGCCTCCCTGGCTTTTTTCATCTTTTCTTCTTCTATCACAAGCGGAATGATACGCGTACCTGCGATTTTGTCTCCTTTTCGCACAACCGTATTGCCGTGTCGAGATGCAATCATCATCTCGCCCAGTGCATTTACCTTGCGAAGCGCCTGGCTGCGTATCTTTAAAAGTCCGTCACAATCTGCAATGACTTCCTTCTTTCCTTCCTTAATTTCTGTTCCTGTCATACCTTCTCCGGCACAAATCTCATATAAGATTTCTGCGCCTTCGTTTTCGTGTAAAATCCCCTCTTTTTTCTCCCATACATACAGATGCTCTTTTCCTACGGAAAGCAGTACCGGAATGTCTTCCTCCCGTACGATATGTCCCTTTCGGAACACTGGCCCTTTCACCTTATCTTTGATAATCTGCGTGATATCCTGGCACAATACCTGGCCAACCGCATCTTCTGTTCGTATCTCCTTCATAACTACACCTCCAACAGTTTTTGCAATATGTTAATTATATCACAACATTGTTAAAAGGTAAACCTCAGCCTGTCAAAAATCTTTTCCCCGCCTTTTTCAGATAATCCCAAAAAGAAGCCTTCTCTATCTTTTCTTTATATAAGATATCCACTCTGCCGATTTCTTCTCCGTTCAGATAATAGACTGCCTCTCCGGCTTTGTCTCCTTTTTTTACCGGAGCATTCACCTCTTTGGGAAGGATGATTTTTTTCTCCACTCCGTCTACTGTTTTTCCGGTTGTATTCAGATATCGAAATGGCGCCTCATATAAACAGTCTACCTGGTCCTTTACACCGCCTTTTACCGATACAGACTGTAGTTTTTCTGAATTTTCATCCACATAGAGACTGCATCTGCCAAATCCGTAGTTCAGCAAAGAAGCTGCATCCTGAAAACGCACTTTATAATCCGGAGCCGTCATCACAACAGCAATCAGCATAATATCACCACGCTTTGCCACCGTCGATACGCAATATTTGGCAACACTCGTACTTCCCGTTTTTAACCCGACGCATCCATCATAGCTTCGAATCAGTTTATTTGTATTCGTCAGTGTAAAAGGCTTGCTCCCCTGGGCAGTCACATGCGTGATATCCTCCATCCAGATGGAAGAATAGTCGAGCACCTGCGGATGGTTTACAACAAGCTCCCGCGACATAATCGCCACATCTGCAGCTGTCGTATAATGATCGGCGGAATCTGTCAGTCCACAGCAGTCTTCAAAATGCGTATTTTCCATATGCAACTGTTCGGCACGCGCATTCATTCGTTTTACAAACTCTGCCTCGCTTCCGGCTATATGTTCCGCCATAGCCACACTTGCATCGTTTCCTGAGGCAATCACAATGCATTTGATCATGGTCTCCACCGTCTGTTTCTCTCCTTCTTCCAGAAACACCTGTGAACCGCCCATCGATTTTGCATAGCCACTCGTTGTCACTTCCTCCTGAAGAGACAAATTGCCCTGTTCCAGTTCCTCAAAAATCAAAAGCAATGTCATAATTTTCGTAATACTGGCAGGGCTGATTCTTACGTCCTTTTCTTTTTCATAGATAATCTCCCCAGTGGTGGCTTCCATCAGTACACCATGGGGAGATTCCATCACTTCTTCCTCCGCTCCGTACACCACAGCAGACACGCTGCCTATGCTTATGCAACATACTATAATCCAGCAGATGACTTTACGGTACAAGCTTACACCTCATATACAATTATCTTCTATATCTATTGTAAGCATCCTGTTTTCACAGTAGAACCTGAAAACAAAATCTCTTTGCAGTCTTCTAACAAAAAGTAGCATCTTTATAGTCGCAAAGATAATATCCTTTTCTTTTCAGTTCCTCCACAATCAGTTCCATATCCTCTTCGCAGTACGCCTGAATGGTATGGCTGTGAACGCCCGATGTAAGATTATTCAACGGCTTGGATTCTCCGGTCGCAAGCTTTTCCATGAATTTTTTTACATCTTTTCTGGAATAAATAGACATCTGTGCTCTCAGGCTTCCATACACACCATGCTCCACAAATACATCCAGTACAAAACCGCCCATATCCACAATCGTATTCAGCTCATCTTCGATCTGCTCATCCCCGTGAACCACCGTTATGATTTTTTGTACTCTCGGCATTTTCTGCATCAGATAACCTTTGGAAGTCGACAAAATTTCATAGTTTGCCGCACGCAAAAGCGCAATGTCCTGAACGATCACCTGACGGCTGACCTCATATTTCGTCGCAAGTTTTTTTCCTGAAACAGGCTGTGATGCTTCCATAATCGTATGAATAATACCCTGTCGCCTTTCTTCACCTGTCATACTTAATTCCTTTCTTAGATTGCATGAAGATTTTTAAGAGAAATATCCAGAATCGGTGCGGAATGTGTCAAAGCGCCACTGGATACATAATCCACTCCCACATCAAGAATCTTCTGGATATTTTCCTTTGTCACATTTCCAGAGCATTCCGTCTCGGCTCTTCCGTCAATAATCTCAATGGCGTCCTTCATCATCTCCGGTGACATATTGTCCAGCATGATAATATCTGCACCCGCCTCAACCGCTTCTCTGACCATATCCAGATTTTCTACTTCTACTTCAATCTTACGCACAAACGGTGCATATTCCTTCGCCATCTCAATGGCTTTTCTCACGCCTCCGGCTGCGCCAATATGATTGTCTTTAATCAGAACACCATCCGAGAGGTTATAGCGATGATTATAACCGCCTCCTGCACGAACTGCATATTTTTCAAAAATACGCATGTTTGGTGTTGTCTTTCTTGTATCCAGAAGCTTTGTCTTACTTCCTTCCAGTAATTTTGCCACACGATTTGTATAAGTTGCAATACCGCTCATACGCTGCAGATAATTCAACGCAGTACGCTCACCGGATAATAACACACGGATGTCACCAGTCACATCTGCCATAATCTGACCGTTTTTGACCTCCTGTCCATCTTTTACATAAATAGATACTTCAGTATTCTCATCCAGAAGTTCGAATACACGCTTAAAAACATCCATCCCGGCAACAATTCCGTCCTGCTTGCAGATGAGCTGCGCCGTTCCTTTCTGATATTCACGCATCACAGAATTGGTTGTCACATCTTCGCTTGAAATGTCCTCCTGTAATGCCAGTAAAATCAAATTATCCACATTTAACTTGTCTGTGATCGGATTCATGTTGTTCCACCTTTCTGATTTCTCTCCAAATCATTTCTTTATTTTCTTCATTTCGTTTGTTCATATCTTTATAATCTTCGCTGTTGATTCCATAATACCGCAAAATCTGCTGTTTGTCTCCTATAAATTTTCCAGATTGTTCCTGTTTTTTCATCAGACTGGTAATTTCTACTGCTGCACGCTCTGCAAACACCAGACTTTCCAGCAGAGAATTGCTGGCAAGACGATTGGCCCCATGCACTCCATTACAGCTTGTCTCTCCGGCCGCATACAGACTCTCCATCGATGTTTTGCTGTTCTTATCCACATGAACACCGCCCATAAAATAATGCTGTGCAGGTACCACCGGAATCATTTCTTTTGTAATATCGTACCCTTCTTCCAGACATCGCTGATAAATATTCGGGAAACGCTTTTTCACATCAAGATTTTCAATCGTCATAAAGGACAACCACACATTCGGCGCATGATCGATTTGCATCTGTTTAAAAATTGCTTTTGCAACCACATCCCTCGGAAGCAGTTCATCCACAAAACGCTCACCATCTTTATTGTACAGCTTGGCGCCCTCTCCCCTTACAGACTCTGAAATCAAAAAACTTCTTCCCGGCTTCTTGGAATATAAGGTCGTCGGATGAATCTGTACATAATCCAGATGCTCCAGTTCAATGTTGTGGCGAAGAGCAATCGCAAGTGCATCACCTGTCAGATGCGGAAAATTTGTAGAGTGCTCATAAATACCGCCGATTCCTCCGCAAGCCCATACGACATAATCGCTCTGCACAGGGCACAGTTCTCCCCGGGCCGTGCGAAGAAGGATTCCTCTGCATCGATTCTCTTTCACAAGAATATCCACCATCGTAGTTTCTTCCATAATTGTGATATTCCTGCGTGTCTGGACCTGTGCCAACAGCTTTTCCGTAATCTCTTTTCCCGTCACATCGTCATGAAAAAGAATCCGATTCGTAGAATGGGCGCCTTCCTTAGTCAATAAATAATGACCGTCACTGCTGGCAAAATCCACACCATATGCAATCAATTCTTTGATTACATTCCTTGAGGAACGAATCATGATATCAACCGACTCTTTTCTGTTTTCATAATGTCCGGCACGCATCGTATCCTCAAAAAAACTGTCATAATCCTCATCGCTTTTCTGAACACAAATACCGCCCTGAGCCAGAAAAGAATCACTTTCATTTAGTTTTGCTTTTGTAATCATCAATATTTTCTTATCGCAAGGCAGATGCAGCGCATTGAAGCATCCAGCCACACCAGTTCCCACAATAATCACATCATAATATTTTTCCATCTTTGTTCTTCCATCCTATTTTGCCAGTTCCAACATTTTTTCCAGAGGCTTGTTGGCCGCATTCATCAGTTCTTCCGAAAGGCAGATTTCATTTTTTCCAGTTTCCAGCACTTCAATAATTTTGTCCAGAGTTATTTTCTTCATATCCCAGCAAATCTGCGGTTCCATGACCGGATAATATTTTTTGTCCGGATCATTTTGCAGAAGTTTATGAAACACTCCCGTTTCCGTTCCAATAATAAATTCCCGGCAATCGCTGTCTTTTGCATACTGAATAATGCCGGAAGTGCTTCCTGCATAATCCGCAAGTTTCGTCACCTCTTCCACACATTCCGGATGTACCAGAACTTCTGCCTGTGGATGTTCCTTCATTTTTGCCTCAAGAGCTTCCCCGGTAATCTGCTTATGAATCGGGCAATAACCATCATTTAGAATAATATTTTTATCCGTAACTTTTGCAGCCACAAAGCGTCCCAGGTTACCATCCGGTATAAAATAAATATTTTTATTCGGAAGATTTTCTACAATTTTTAAAGCATTTGAGGATGTCACACAAACGTCTGAATGGGCTTTCAATTCTGCAGTGGAATTTACATAACAGACAACTGCTACATCCGGATACTGTCTGCGAATTTCTTCAATTTTTTCTACCGAACACATATGAGCCATCGGACAGTCCGCCTCTGCATCCGGCATCAATACGGTCTTTTGCGGATTCAAAAGCTTTGCACTTTCTCCCATAAAGGACACTCCACACAGCACGACTGTTTTTTCTTTTACCTGTGTGGCAAGCTGGCTCAGATAATAAGAATCTCCTATATAATCTGCAATTTCCTGCACCTCATCCGGCACGTAATAATGAGCCAGCACCACTGCATCCTTCTCTTTCTTTAATTGCTGTATTTTTAATACTTTGTTTTCCATTTCGTCCTCCCTATTTATTTTTTGTTCAGATCCGTTTTTTATTCTCCCCATTATAGCACACAGCATTACAGGTGACAAGACACCTGTGAAGAAAACAGTAAAAAATTACCGCTGCAAAAAGCAGCGGCAATTTCTTAAAAACAGATGCTATCTTTTATTGTATCAAATCAAAGGAGCCATCAGACGCAGAATACTTTGGAAGGCTCTGGCCAGTGCACTTCGTTTCCGACAAAACTCCAGGTCAATTTTTTTGCAGTCCTTCAGCATTTCCAGATAGTCCGCCTTCATATCATAAACAACATGATTTCCATAAATCCACACACCATTTTCAAAATGAAGATACAGGCTTCGATAATCCATATTGATTGTCCCAATCACAGCCAGCTCATCATCACACACGAAAGACTTCGCGTGAACAAATCCAGGCTGATATTCGTAAATCTCCACTCCGGCCTCAATCAACTGCTCGTAATACGACTGAGTCAGAAGAAAAACAATTTTTTTATCTGGAATACCCGGTGTGATAATTCGGACATTCACACCACTTTTTGCCGCAAGGCAAAGGCTGGTCATCATCTCATTATCAATAATCAGATATGGCGTACAAATATAAACATATCTGCTTGCCCTGTTAATCATATTCATGTAAACATTTTCCCCTACCACCTCATTATCAAGAGGTGTATCACAATAGGGCTGCACAAAGCCCTCCCCCTCAAACGGCTGTGGATGATAGCAATGCGGCTGATAATTTGCAAACGAAACCTCTGTTCTTGTCACGACAGACCACATCTGCAAAAACATTACTGTAAGATTCCAGACCCCTTCTCCTTTCAGACGGATTGCTGTATCCTTCCAGTATCCAAAACGTTTTTTTCTATTGATATATTCATCGGCAAGGTTAATCCCTCCTGTAAAACCAATATATCCATCCACCACACATATTTTTCGATGGTCGCGATTGTTCAGAATGATATTCATAACCGGTCTGAACGGATTAAACGCCGCACACTGAATTCCTTTTTTCTGAAGTTCTTTATAAAAATGATAAGGAAGCGTTGTAATACAGCCCCAGTCATCAAAAATCAGTCGTACATCAACTCCCGCCTGGGCCTTTTCTTCCAGAATTTCCAGAACAGAGGACCACATCACCCCTTCTCCGATGATAAAATATTCCAGAAAAATAAAGTGCTCCGCCTTTCTCAGAGCCTCCAAGAGAGGATAAAACATGTCTTCGCCTGATTTGTAATACTCACATTCGGTATGTTCCTGAAGTGGAAATGCAGAAAAATCACGGATATACCTGGACTGATTGGAAATATCAAAATTCTTTTCATCCAGCTCTTTTCTCGTCTGCACATTTTCCTGGATCAAATGTTTTTCCTGCTGCAGCACTTTTTCATAATTGTGCTGCATTTTTCTTGCCACTCTGGACTCTCCCAAAAGGAAATAAATGCCTACGCCAAGCACCGGGCTAGTCAAAATCAGCATCGTCCAAAGCAGCTTATAGGAAGGATTCATCTTTTTATTTGCGATCCAAAGGACAATCAAAAGTCCCATTGCCCGCACAAGCATAGAAACAACATTGGAAACTCTTGTCAGGTAAAAAAAGACAAACACCCACCATGCCAGTTGAATCAGAATGCATAGAGAAATAATCACCACGCGGCTGAATAAAAAGTTAATAATTTTTTTCGCCTTTGTCATAAAACAGACTTCCTTTTAAAAAATCCCTGTCACAAATCGGACAGGGATTTTTGCGCACAATTAATTATATTTACGTTTTCTAGCAGCTTCAGATTTTTTCTTACGACGAACGCTTGGTTTCTCGTAATGCTCTCTCTTGCGGATTTCCTGCTGAATACCTGCTTTTGCACAGCTACGCTTAAATCTGCGAAGAGCGCTATCTAAAGTCTCGTTCTCTTTTACGATAACATTTGACATAGACTCACACCTAACCTCCCTCCAGTTGTAGATTGTGCTAAGATACAACTGTTTAGGGTATTTTTTTGCACAACAGTTTTTATTGCACAACAGTTATTATATCAGATAATCCGCATTCGTCAACTGATTTTCTTCATTTTCTTGTTTTTTTTATTTTTTTCTTCTGCTACTTCAACTGACCTTCCAAAAGCTCACCTGCTTTTGCCATTGCTGCATCCAGTTTGGACGGATCCTTTCCACCGGCCTGTGCCATATTCGGGCGTCCGCCGCCGCCACCGCCAACTTCTTTGGCAAGCGCTTTTACAAGATTTCCTGCGTGCGCACCTGCTTTCATAGCTGCATCCGTAGCCATAGCCAGAAGGCTTACTTTTCCATCCTTAACAGAAGAAAGAATCACGACGCCATCACCAAGCTTTTCTTTGAGCTGATCGCCCAGATCACGAAGACCATTCATGTCAACATCATCCAGTTTTGCAGCAAGCAGCTTCACTCCCTTGATCTCCACTACTTTATCCATAACATCGCCAAGAGAATTCTGTGCCATCTTACTCTTTAAGGACTCATTCTCACTGTGAAGTGCTTTGTTCTCAGCCAGCAGATGATTTAATTTTTCAAGAAGCTCTGCCGGTGTTGCTTTTACCAGTCTGGATGCCTCTGTCAGTTCTTCCTCCATCTTTTTGTAGTGATCCAGTACATGAGTACCAGTCAATGCTTCGATACGGCGTACTCCTGCGGAAATTCCTGCCTCAGATACAATCTTAAACAGTGTAATCTCTCCTGTATTTGATACATGCGTACCACCACACAGTTCTCTGGAGAAATCTCCCATAGATACGACACGTACCTTTTCTTCATATTTCTCTCCAAACAAAGCCATGGCACCTGTCTTCTTCGCCTCTTCCAGATCCATAATATCGGTCACAACAGGAAGAGATTCCTGAATTTCCTGGTTTACGAGATTCTCTACCTCTGTGATTTCTTCCTGAGTCATTGCCTGGAAATGCGCAAAGTCAAAACGCAGTCTTCCAGGAGCAACCAGGGAACCTTTCTGCTCTACGTGAGAACCAAGTACTGTCTTTAACGCTTTCTGAAGCAAATGAGTGGCGCTGTGGTTCTTTGCAGTATCTTTTCTCTCGTCTGCAGCTACTTCCAGTGTCACGATATCGCCAGTCTTGATCATTCCGGATTCCATATGACCCACGTGACCAAATTTACCGCCAAGAAGCTTGATTGTTCCTGTCACACGGAAGAGACCATTCTCTGTTCGAATTACGCCGGTATCACCTTCCTGACCACCCATAGTTGCATAGAATGGAGTCTGTTCTACAAAGATGGTACCGTTCTGGCCTTCCATCAGAGCATCCACGATCTCTGTCTCGGTTGTCTCCACCGTTACTTTTGATGTAAAGGTAAGGTTGTCGTATCCGACAAATTCTGTTGTAACAGAAGGATCAATCTCATCATATACAGTAGCATCTGCACCCATATAGTTCGTTACGGCACGGGCGTTTCTTGCCTGCTCACGCTGTTTCTGCATCGCAGCCTGGAAGCCTTCCTCATCAATACCGTATCCCTTTTCTTCCAGAATCTCTTTTGTCAGATCCAGCGGGAATCCATACGTATCGTATAACTTAAATGCATCCTGTCCATCCAGTTTTTCTTTGCCCTGAGCTTTCATGTTCTCTTCCATATCTGCAAGAATGCGAAGTCCCTGGTCAATCGTCTTGTTAAACTGATTTTCTTCCTGTGTCAGCACATTAAAGATAAATTCTTTTTTCTCTTCCAGCTCCGGATAACCGTCTTTGGATCCCTCAATCACAGTTGCAGAAAGCTGCGCAAGGAATGTGCCTTCCACACCAAGCAGACGTCCATGACGGGCAGCACGGCGAATCAGACGGCGCAGTACATAGCCTCTTCCCTCATTCGTCGGCATAATTCCATCCGAAATCATAAATGTTGCGGAACGGATGTGGTCTGTAATCAGACGAATGGATACATCATCCTGCTCATTGACATGATACGGATGTTTTGTAATCTCAGAAACTTTTTCACGCAGTGCGCATACCGTATCTACATCAAAAATAGAATCTACGTCCTGAACGGCAACGGCAAGACGTTCCAGTCCCATACCGGTATCGATATTTTTATGCTCAAGCTCTGTATAGTTGCCATTGCCATCGTTGTCAAACTGTGTAAATACGTCGTTCCAGATTTCCATGTAACGATCGCATTCACAGCCTACGGTACATCCAGACTCACCACAGCCATATTTCTCGCCACGGTCATAATAAACCTCAGAACATGGACCGCAAGGACCAGCACCATGCTCCCAGAAGTTGTCTTCTTTTCCAAAACGGAAGATTCTGTCTGCCGGAATTCCAATCTCTTTATTCCAGATTTCAAATGCTTCATCATCATCCTGGTATACAGACGGATACAGACGATCCTTATCAAGGCCAACTACCTCCGTTAAAAATTCCCAAGTCCAGTGAATTGCCTCACGTTTGAAGTAATCACCAAAAGAAAAGTTTCCAAGCATCTCAAAGAATGTGCCGTGACGTGCCGTCTTACCAACGTTTTCGATGTCACCCGTACGAATACATTTCTGGCAGGTTGTCACTCTTTTTCTCGGTGGAATCTCTGCACCTGTAAAATAAGGTTTTAACGGTGCCATACCAGAATTGATCAACAGCAAACTCTTATCATTATTTGGAATTAACGAAAAACTTTTTAATGCGAGATGTTCCTTACCCTCAAAAAACTCAAGAAACATTTTTCGCAGTTCATTTACCCCGTACTTTTTCAATGTCTCTTCCTCCTCTATTTCACACAGATTTTCTTAAATTTCTTTTTCCCGCGTTTTAATACCAGACCATTCTCAGGAATGTCTGCTTTTGCAACGCTGTGGTAAATATCTGTCACTTTCTCCCCATCGATGGACACACCGCCCTGCTGAATCGCACGGCGTCCCTCGGAACGTGTCGGTACCAGTTCTGCTTTTACAAGAAGGGAGATTACATCAATGGCATCTTCTGTAAAATCTTCTTCCGTAAGCTCTATCGTCGGCATATCTGCTGCATTTCCCATAGAAAACAGTGCTCTTGCGCCGTCCTGTGCCTTCTTCGCCTCTTCCTCTCCGTGTACCAGAGATGTCAGCTCGTATGCAAGAATCTCTTTTGCCTGATTGAGCTGGCTGCCTTCCCATTTGTCCATCTCATCAATCTGCTCCAGAGGCAGGAATGTCAACATACGAAGACATTTCAGCACATCTGCATCTCCCACGTTTCTCCAGTACTGATAGAAATCAAACGGAGAAGTTTTATTCGGATCAAGCCACACAGCACCTGACTGTGTTTTTCCCATTTTCTTTCCTTCTGAATTCAGAAGCAGTGTGATTGTCATCGCATAGGCATCTTTGCCCAGTTTACGGCGAATCAGCTCCGTTCCTCCCAACATGTTTGCCCACTGATCATCTCCGCCGAACTGCATGTTACAGCCGTATTTCTGATACAGCATATAGAAATCGTAACTCTGCATGATCATGTAGTTAAACTCCAGGAAAGTCAAACCTCTTTCCATACGCTGCTTGTAGCATTCATGTGTCAGCATACGGTTCACGCTGAAATGAGGACCTACCTCACGCAGTACCTCAATATAATTCAGATTCATCAGCCAGTCCGCGTTATTTACCATCATGGCTTTTCCATCAGAAAAGTCAATAAAACGGCTCATCTGCTTCTTGAAACACTCACAGTTGTGCTGAATCGTCTCAACCGTCATCATCTGGCGCATATCGCTTCGTCCGGACGGATCTCCGATCATGCCAGTTCCTCCTCCAATCAGAGCGATCGGTGTATTGCCTGCCATCTGCAGACGTTTCATCAGGCAAAGTGCCATAAAATGTCCAACATGAAGGCTGTCCGCCGTCGGATCAAATCCAATATAAAAGGTCGCCTTACCGTTATTTACTAATTCTCTAATCTCCTCTTCATCCGTAACCTGAGCAATCAGCCCTCTGGCCTGAAGTTCTTCATATACTGTCATAGTATATTCCTCCTAAACTCTCTATCTTTCCATAATAATTCATGGTTTTAATCATATCATACAAGAAAGTGCATTTCAAGCGCAAAAGAAAAGGAAGCATACGCTTCCTCTTCTTTCTTTCCATTATTTATTTCATCATACAGCTCTCTAAGGATGCATACATGGCAAATGTCCAGCATAACCCTCTGGAACTTTGATTTTTCACAGAAGAAATACGTCCCTGCTCCCGCAGATCGTATCTGGATGGATAAACTGTCGTACCTGCGCCGGTGCTGCTGTCTCCTGTTCCTGCTGTTGAGATAGAAGTTCCAAGAGAAACCTGTTCTTCCAGATAATCAGGATTCAGTTCAAATCCTTTCTCCAGAAGTTCTTCTGGCTGGTACAGGCTATGTTCCTGCGAGGAGCCGACCGCCTCTTCCAGCATTAAATTCTTCACTTCTCCGGACATAAATGCCTTAATGCATGCATTTGTATTCGGAAGATAATCATTGATATCCCACCAGCTTGTTCCGTAATGACTCACAAAGCTCTCGTCATATCCAGAAAAGGCCGCAGAAGAATTTCCTTCAATCGGAGCCTCAAAATATCCCTGTGTCTGTCCATCGCTCATCAGTTTCACTACAACTGCAAAACGCGTTCCCGCACTGATTTTCACACTGTCCTTCAGCGGCACCGTATGATATCCCGCGTATTCCATCGTTCCTGTTTTTACCGGAGTTCCCAGATTTTTCAAAGAATTTTTATCCTTATAATTTTTCACTACATAGATTTCATAGCGATAACCGGCATCGTACGTATAGAAGGAAACTGCCTGAAGATCCTGAGAAGTACTGGTGGCACTGCCCTTTTTCGGAAAAACATTTGCCTGATACATCTGTTTGTCATACCCGTAAGTAACTGTCGCACCCATCGGATCATACTGATAAACGCCTCCGTAATTCTTTCGGCTTTCCATTTTCGGACAAACGGTATTAATATCCCTGCTTCCAAGATATGCGTCATAATAGGAAATATAAAAATAACCGTTTTCTCCAAATTCCTCTCCCCAGCTATTTTTACAGATGAATGCACCATCACCCTCCGGTGGATAACGGAAGCTTTCCTTCGGATAATTATCATCCCAGCCAACAATGGCAACTGCATGACCTTCTACAAAACTTCCGCTGCTTCCTACCGGTTCATCCGGGTCATAAGGATTTTCCTCCGGCTTATAACAGTAATTTGTCTGGTCATCATTAAAATAATCCGATCCGTTCAGATAAGTCGCATACACGGCTCCATAATTCATGACTGCTTTTTTGATTTCATCATTATCAAGCGGTGATTGTTTGGCCGGAATAAAATAGATATCCTGTACGTGATATTCTTCTTCCATGTCATGATACTCACATAGATAATCCTCAGCCGGATACGGATCACGATATTCCGACACAACACCTTCCCATCGCGCCAGATAGGCAATTGCTTTCATCGCATCTCCGCCTTCGTTCATATCGCGATCAAATCCATATGGTGCGCCTTCTCCAGTTGCCATTCCCATATGATATTCAGAAAAATCATATTCTGCCTTCGAAGGAATGTCATACACCACAATTTTACAGGAAGCATAGACACCATTTCCAGGATAAGAGGCCTTAATCGTGGCAGTTCCTTCTCGAATACCTGTCACTTTACCGCTTTGAGTCACTTTCGCAACAGAGGTATTGCTGCTGGTCCATTTGATATCGGAAACAGAGGCATCCTGCGGTTTCACAGAATAAGTCAGATAGCGCACACCTTTCACCGGAAGATTCAGACAGCTTGCATTCAGCGTGATGGAACTTCCATTTTTTTCAATTTCTTTCATCGATTTTGCTTTTGAAAAAGCACCGTATACTTTTTTCCCTGTTTTCTTATCGATAACACGATACGCGCGCACCCGGTAATAGCGCCTCATCGTTGTACTGCTCACCTTATAAGTATAAGAAGCATCTGATGCGCTTACCGTTTTCAGTGTATGAAAGGCTGCCGAAGCCGATGAAGCATATTGAAGCTGATAACCGGATGCCCCACTGATCTTTTTCCACTCTATGGTCTGCTTTCCACTTTGTGTTTTGGTAGATATCAGATTTCCTGCCGAAAGACTGGCAGTTGCCGACTTTCCTTTCTTATCGTAACCTCCGTAATAATTTTTTCCATTGATTTTCCTGCAGGCACGTACCGTATACGTATAGGATGCTCCCGTCACAATTCCTGTATCGCCAAAGGAACTTACACTGTTTCTCAAGTAAGCAACCGATTTCCAGCCGCCTCCTGCTGTTTTTCGATAAACACGGTATGCCGTGGCACCGGATACTGCCTCCCACGTCACCTGAATTTTATTATACGCCACTGCTTTTGCCGATTTTAAAACAGGCGTTTTGATAGATGCTTTCGCTTTCAGTCCTTTTGGGTCGAAACCGCTCCAGATTGTTTTTCCGTTTAATATTGTTTTGGCACGCACCGTATAAATATAAGTCTGACCGGGTACTGCATTGCTATCGGTGTATCGATAAGCCGCTGCACTTGTATTCTCAATTATTGTCCATGAAGAGGAACCTTCTTTTTTTCTGTATACACGATAACCGGAAGCATTTTTTACTTGATTCCAGTAGATACGATTTCGATAATCAGAAGAAACTTTAAGAAGCTTTGGAGTCGCCACCGTAGGAACCGTATTGACGCTGTTCACTTTCACAGTACATGTTCCAATGACGTTCTCCCAGTCAAACAGCGAAAGGGAAATACGAATCTCCTGCTGCCCTACTGCCTGATTCAGACGGATTCCCTTTTCATTCGAAGAAAGTGTTCCTCCTTCAATATTCAGCAGATGACTGTTCGGATCATATACATATCCATCCAGCAAAGAAAACGGAAGATAGCCGTCTTTTACCTGGATATCTTTGTACGACTTCTGAGGAGTCATATATTTCTGTTCTAAAGAAGAAGGAAGTTTCACTTTGGAAACATCCAGATTATTAAATCTGCAGTCCAGATAAGAAAGATTGGGCAACTTGGAAAGATCCAGACTCTTGAGTTGATTGTCATAAATCGATATTTCTTCCAAACAGGTATTCTTGGAAAGATCCACTCGGCTGATCTGATTTTTTTCACAATACAAATATTGAAGATTGGTAAAATATTCAATTCCCTTCAAATCTTTGATTCCCAATTCTCCCAGCGAAAGCCCAACTACAAGCGAAAGTTCTTCCGCCCTTACAACTCCATCTTCATCCATGTCACAATAATCCATGACATATTTTCGGAAATTTGCATCTGGAATCATTTTCTCTGTAATCTCATTACCAAATCCCATCTGGATGGACATCTGATGATATCCGCCGCCTACCGGAATATCAAATGCATAAACCACAGGTCCTTCTCCCTCAGCAGTCAGGACTCCATTTGTCAGCTTTCCATTCTCCAGTACTCGAAAATGTTCTTCTGAAAATCCGGTAAAATTACGAAAATCGACCTCGCTTCCTTCTATATAATACATGTTGTTTCCGGACTCCACATCCTCCAGACGATTCTGCGCGGAAACATTCACATAATATAGCATAGTTTCATAACAGTTCAGCTTTTTCAGCTTTGCCATACCGCTGATATCCAGAACATCCATCATACTGCTTTGCAGATTCAATTCTTCCAGATTTGTCTGTGAAGCCAAATTGGAATCTAACAGAAGTGTGCCCTGAAGATCCAGAATGCGAAGTTTACTGTTGTTTGGAAAAATCAGTGTTTCAAATCCACATTCTTTCATCGTTAACTCCGACAGATTTTTCAGAGTAGAAAGATCCAGTCGCTCTGTCATAATTGAAGAACAATCCAGTTTTTCCAGCAAAGTCAGTCCGCTCAGATTCGCCTCGATCAAATTCATATTTTGCCCCATCTTCAGTTCCTTCAGCTTCTTATTCGCAGAAAGATCCAGCTTCGCGTTTGCCATACCACTGCAGTTTAATTTTTCCAGTGCCGCATTCGAACTTACATCAAAAAAACAGATGGGATTTTCGGAACAGTCCAGCTCTTTCAAATCAGTGAAATATTCAATTCCCGTCAATTCTTCAATTTCCATTGACGGCACCGACAGCGATGAAATTGCTCGTTCCTCGCTCGAAAGCTTTCCGTCATGATTGAGATCCAGATATTGTGATATGTACGAACGAAACTGTTCATCAGGGAAATGCTGTACATCGACAGCAATCCCTTCCGCCTCCACGCATTCCTCGATCATTTGTTCCACTTCATCTGAAATATCTGTAACTTCAATCTCATCGGCGGTGTCTACGTCAATCTCCACCGTGTCCGCCTCTGCCACTGCCACATTCGACAAGATCATAGAACAGCTGACCAGAGCAGCAAGTATTTTCTGCCAAAAACGATGCTTCATTCTTCATTCCTCCTTTGTATCAAATTCTTTTTTTCATCATACCATTTTTTCAATCTGTTCGCAACTTTTTCAGATTTTATTTTATAATATATATTTTTTTCAGAAAAATATGCAAGTCAAAAGTTAGTTTCAAAATATTATATAATAATACAAACCATTCCTCCTTTGCTGTCATTGACAATCTTTTTCATCGTATCTTGCAGTTTCACCTGACTTTCCTCACTGATCTGGGCGATTTTATTTCGAATTCCATCCTCCACCAACTGTTCAATGGATTTTCCAAAAATATTTGTCTCCCACACACTTTCTCCCCGCTCTGCGCTCCCTTTAATATATCGAATCAAATCCTGAGCCTGCTCTTGTGTTCCCACGATTGGAGCAATTTCTGTCTCGATATTCGCTTTGATCATGTGGATTGACGGACTGGTGGATTTGATTTTCACACCGAATTTATTTCCCTGCCGAATGACCTGCGGCTCCTCCATAGAGATTTCCTCCAGTTCCGGCGTAACCACACCATACCCGCATCCCCGGACAGACTCCAATGCCCCCTGCACTTTCACATATTCTTCTTTCATTTTGGCAAATTCTTTCATAACATGAATCAGAGAATACTCACTGTCCATCTCAATTCCTGTCATCTGACTGAGCATCTGATAATAATAAGCTTCCCGGATATGCACACGCACCCGAATGATTCCAGTCGCAAGATCGGTCTGTTCCAGCACTGATTCCTGTACATAAGGTCCTTGCAATGCAAACGAATGTTCCATAACATCACGGATATGGCGAATTTCTCCCATAGACCTTTGAATCTGCTCAAGAAGATTTGCTTTCAGTTCATGGTCGGGCGGCAGCATTTCCACCCACTTGGGGATATAAAACTGCACCTGGCTGACAGGAAATTCATAAAGAATCTTTTCCAGAATTCTCAAAATATCTTCTTTTTTCAGCTGATCACAGTTGGCACAGAGAGTGCTGACTTGATAAGTTTCTTCCAGGCTTCTGGCAAGCGCGGATGCCTCCTCACCATAAGGTTTCTGAGAATTGACAAGAATCAGAAATGGTTTTTTCTGTTTTTTCAACTCTGCGATTGTCCGATCAAGGCCAGAACGAAACTCTTCCACAGGAATCTCTCCAAAGGAGCCGTCTCCTGTCACTACGATTCCAATGCTGGAATGATCTTCAATAACCTTCCTTGTCCCAATTTCAGCTGCCTGTGAAAAAAGAATCTCATGATCAAACCATGGAGTTTTGACCATGCGCTCTTTGCCATCCTCCATGTTTCCCACAGCCTGCGGAATCATAAACCCCACGCAGTCAATCAGGCGAATCTTTACTGCCACATCCTCTCCAAGATGAATCTGCACCGCTTTTTTGGGAATAAATTTCGGTTCTACTGTTGTTACAATTTTTCCGGAACCACTGAGCGGAAGCTGATCCCTGATTTCCTTTCTCTCTTTCTCTTCCAGTGCCGGAAGAACCAGCGTCTCCATAAATCTTCGTATAAATGTAGATTTTCCTGTTCTGACAGGGCCTACCACTCCTATGTAAATCTCGCCGCCTGTGCGAGTCTGAATATCCTGATAGACCTGATAATTTGTCATAAAAAGACCCCCTTCGCATAGATTCACAGCTATGTACTGATATAATATATGCAAAGAGGGTCTCGTTTATACTGCCCACATTCCAATGGAAACTTTTTTGCCCGCATTGCGAAGATGCGCCGCAAGCTCCTCTACCAGTTCCTCCTTATGTTCCGGAGAAATATTCAGTTTTTCATGATCCGGATTGATTGCATTTCCATAAAAGATACGAACCTCTGTCGCTGTCTCAAACAGCATTCTTCCAAGATATGCCGCTGCATCTTTTTTCTTGTGAAGCTCATTAAAAAAGAGCATATTTTCCGACACTTCCTCGCAATATTCCAACAGTCGTTCCATCGTCAAAAGTCCCTCTGTCACCAGCTCCACTCCCTCAAGTCTGGAACGGGCCGGTACATCATTCAAAGAGGAATCCTGAATCGTTTTTAACTCTTTTCCGAGATATCTGGCTGCAAACTTGGCTGTTGTACCTCCGCAGACAACATGCATACCTTCACTCTCAAAAAAGCTTTTGAGATATTTTTCATCTTCATTCGCATGGCGAGGCGGTCCAATCATCAGGTTCACCTTCTGCGGTTTGCGAAAACGGAGCACTACGACCGTAATATCATCGTCCGTCTCATTCAGATTCAGATCCACACTGGCCGCTGCAATATCCCCTGCCATCTCCTGCGCCGTCATTTGAGGCCGATATTTATTCTGGCAAAATCTGATCACATCCGGCCTTCCCCATCCGCCGTCCGTTGTCTTACCCATACCGGCATTTGTCACGCCGTCCGACATCAGAATCAGCATATCCTCCTCCTGAAGAGCAAACGAACTCTGATGAATCTCTTTCTCATCAATTTTGATCACAGAAAACGGATAGTCGAATGCTTTTCCATCACGAATCAAAATCGCATCCGGATTATCAAACTGCGAAAGATTTGCCACACCGTCTTTGATATCCAGCACAGTAAAAGTCGAGTATGCCATCTGTCTCACACTGCAAATCGGCAGCGTTTTTGCCACAGCCCGGACAGCTTCCTCGAGCGGGAGATGACGAGATACCATCGTACTGAGCATCTTCGCTGTAAGTGTCGACAGGATATTTGCTTTGACTCCACTTCCCAGTCCATCTGATAACACCAGCACATGATCTTGTTCTCTCTCAATGATTGTATAATAATCTCCACAGAGAGTTTCTTTTTTCTTATTCAGACTGACACGCCCGAAATCCACACAAAGGCCGTTAAATTGTACATTCATGCCATAGTATTTATTCTTCTTCATGTCTACTTACGCTCCTGCAGTATGGTATTTTTCAATTCTTCTACTGCTACTTTTGTATCGGCTGCTGTCTCTCCCAAAAGACCGGCAATCTGATGCACAATCTTTAGCTGTTCTTCCACTAGTTTATCCGCCATCTTGGCAGCCTCCACCTGTGCATTACGGATTTTCTTCTGCTGCTCCATTTCACAGGTAACATCCTTCATAACGCACAAAATCATCTGGTTCTTTTTATCATTCGTCACAACACGATCAAGATAACGTTTCTGGTCTTCCAGATAAATCTGGTCGTTGCTGAGATTTTTTTCAAATGCAAGCAAATTCGCAAAAATAAAGTCATCCATGATTTCGGAAACAGGACTTCCGATGATTTTTTTCTGGTGTTTGATGTCAAACAGATTTCTTGCCTCCTGATTAAGCTGAATCACATTCAGATGATAATCCACCGTCACTAAAATTCCAGGCATGGCATTGACAATTTTATTGGAAAAATTCTCCTGTCTTTCTCTCATATATGGAATACACATGGAGATTTCCGCTTTGTTTTCACGAATCGCAATCGCCTTTTCACGACAAGTATTATATCCACAGGCCCCGCAGTTTAATTCATCTTCTTTAGAAAACTTACCCATCTTTGCCAAAATATCGCGAATTTCTTCTTCTGACACCAGCTCTTCTTGTTTTTTCTGATAATGCCCAAAAGTACGCGTAAGATCCACCGTTTCTTCGAGATTATAATCCTGCTCATAATCGGGCATTCCATTCTTCAAAGAAGCATTGCGAATCGACAAAATCGCATCCAGAAGTTTTCCATGTTCCTGCTGAAACGACGGACCTCCGATACATCCGTTCAGACAGGCACTCAGTTCAATAAAACAATTCTCATAACCGCCATTTTGCAGTTCATCCAGAATCTGTTTGCAATTATCCATTCCATGAATCGACAGATAACATTCCTGATTCTCATGTCGCATCGCACAGGAAAGTCCTTCCGGAAGTGCTGTGATTCTTGATAAATACCGGTCTGGATATACCTCATCCCTTGAAATGCTCACCTGCTCCTTGTCCATCCATTCATTCAGCTGATGAAACGTAATGACTGCATCTACATAGGGAGTTTCCTCCTGAAGTTCTGACATCGAAGACATACAAGGGCTGATGTATACAATCTTTGCATCTGGATATTTGCTGCGCAGATATTTTCCATGTGACTGCATCATTGACAGGACAGGGGCCAAATATTCCAGCAAATCCGGATAATGTTTTTCCACCAACTGCACGATAACCGGACAGGCAGATGAGATGGTCATTTTCTGAAAATTGCGCTCCAAAATCACTTTCTCATATTGTTTTTTCATCAGATAAGCACCCTGTGCAGCCTCAAATGCCTCCGCAAATCCCAGCTGCTTTAAAGCCGCTTCCAGACGGAAAAATCCTGGCACTGCAAATTTTGCAAGATAAGCCGGATGTACAGAAGCGATTACCTGTTTTTCTTCTGCAATCCATTTTTTGATATTTGAAATCAGATTCAATTCCACTTTTGCATTCTGCGGACAAATTACGGTACATTTTTCACACAAAATACACTGACTCTCAATAATCTGCGCCTGATGATTCCGGATTTTGATTGCCTTTACCGGACAGTAACGCACACATTTATAACAATTTTTACAGTTCACCTTTCGAAACTGAAGGATTTCTTTTTGATTCAACATAATTTCAGCCTCCGATTTGTGACATTTTTCTCAATTCTTTCTCATCCTCCGCAGACTGACTTCCAAAGTGATGCTCTTTCGGCTTCTGGAAAATCGTCTGCTGCATTAAATTCTTTAACCCTTCTCTGCTTCCGCCTCCTCTTCGGTAGTCTCTCAGAGAAGAACCATGTCCATAATAAAGACAGGTCTTTAAAAACCCTTCTGACGTAAGACGAATTCTGTTACAATCACCACAGAATTTTCCATGAATTGCATCAATAAAACCGACACTTCCCAAAAATGCAGACGGATGATAATAACGGGCCGGACCATTTCCCAGCCTGCGAACCACCGTCTCCCCATCCGGATAAGCCTCCCGTATCTCCTGCTCCAGATTCACCACAGAGATTCCTGCATATTCCTTTCCATAACCAATCGGCATAACTTCAATAAAACGCACGTCAATCGGATGATCCCGACAGATTTCCAGCATCTGCAGCAAGCCATCCTCATTGAATCCCTTTAATGGTACGCAGTTTACTTTCATCTTGATTCCAAGTTTTTGCAAATAATACAAACCATCCAAAACCTGTTCCAAAGCATCTTTCCCTGTTAAAAAGGCAAATCGCTCTCTGTTTAGCGTATCCAGGCTGACATTGATTCCGTTTACGCCCGCCTCGGCCAATTCATCGGCATACTGACGCAAAAGCACTCCATTCGTCGTCATTGTCACCTGTTTGACACCAGGCATCTGTTTTAATGTACGGATCAAATCCAGACAGCCTTTTCGCACCAGCGGTTCCCCTCCGGTAATTTTAAATCGATCAATTCCAAGTTCTACTGCAATCTGGCAGATTTCCAGAATCTCCTCGTAGGACAGAATCTGCTCATGATCAATCCAGGGAACATCACAGGGCATACAGTACTTGCACCTTAGATTACACCTGTCCGTCAATGAGATTCTCATATATTCAATTTCTCGGTTAAATTTATCTTTCACGTCGTTTTGCTTCCCCCAGTTTCTTCATTGTTGTTATAATTATGATTTAGGTGTCAAAACCTTGATTACGGATTGTTTCGTGCTACGCACTTCCACAATCCTGCCCCCGCATTCGCAATCTATGGGGCCCCCGCCCCACTTCTTGCTCATGTGGGGGCGTGTCAATAAGGTATATCTCCACT
>JALFVM010000214.1 GCA_022787145.1 Lachnospiraceae bacterium
GCCTGCGAAAATCTGCCAAAGGTCTGCCGGAACAAGCGGACAAACCTGCACTTTGATTTCGGAAGGTTATCAATCTGTGCAAATTGGCTGTTCTACTTTGTTGGCAATGTCTTTTGTTGAAAAGTGTGCCAGACAGAAGAACATATGCACTTTCATGGATTTTTGCTTGTATGTCTCAGGATATTACTTGCTGAACAGTTACGTTTTTTCAAAATCTGCATCATTTGCGAAAATGTAGGAGTTTTCCGCATGACCGTGCTCGTCCTGGAGGGATACCACCGCCCAGGCATTTGGAGAAATTTTCGCAGATTTTTCGAGCATAGCGATTGCTCGCGACGCACTGTTTGAGCGCAAAGCGCGAGTTCGCGGCAAGAGCAATCCATAAGCGGCGCAGAAAAAACAAGAAAATCGACATGCCTGGGCGGTGGTATCCCTCCCGGGCGAGTGCAGGTCATGTGGAAAAACTCCGGAAGTTATCGCCCCGAAAACCTTGCCGTTTGAAAGTGTTCCGTTGACCAGGAAAGTGGTGCACATACGACCTTACAAACAGGAAGTTGTTTTGTTTTCATTTTTCATTCGTTTATTTTTCTTTTTTTCGTTCTTGACTTTTCTACTGCTACCCTTTATACTTAGAAAAAGGGTTAAAAGTCTATACGGGATGTAAATAGAAATCACTGGTTTTTAGAGAGTATATTGCACTAATGTAGTCTGTAAAAGCTGGTGACTTTTTTATGCATAGAAATATGCAGGAAATCCCAGTGACCTATTTATTTTATTTTTTATTTTTATGGAGGTAACATCATGAACAAAGGAACTGTTAAATGGTTCAACGCAGAAAAAGGCTATGGTTTCATTACTGGAGAAGACGGAGCTGATGTATTCGTTCATTTTTCTGCAATCCAGGGAGAGGGCTTCAAGACTCTGGAAGAGGGACAGGCTGTATCTTATGATCTGACAGAAGGCGCTCGTGGAATGCAGGCTGCTAACGTTCAGAAATTATAATTACAGAATTTAAAAGGGATGGAAACCGCTTTCCGGTTTCCATCCCTTTTCTTCAATTATGATGCTTTTTCACACTTTTTATTCCGCTGTGTCTGAATCCAGGTCTAACATATATTCATCAATTGCACTCGCATCCATGACAGTCTCTGTCACTTTCGCATCCTCGCTCTTTTGAACCTGTCCATATACAGAATATCCCAGCCATCCGATTATCGCCACAATCACAAGAGCTGCTGCCGTTTTCTCAAGAAGCAGCATACGTTTTTCTTTCTTCATGATTTTTTTGCGGTTGGCTTTCTGTTTTTTATATTCATCTACTTTCTTCTGGCTCATAATTACGCCTCCTCTATCATCTCTCAAACATCGTTTTATCATTATACTACAAACATCTGTAAAAGAAAAGAGGCATTGGAAATTCACGTTCCTCCGCCTCAATGAATTCGTATTCATTCTTATACTGCTACGATGACACCGCCGTCATTGGCGTACATACTGCTGACACCTCGGGTATCAAGAATAATGATATCTTTCAGTTTCATACGCTCCAGAATGGCTTCTTTTAAAATCTCTGCACGTTCCGGACAATTGCAGTGTGAAATCGCGAGCACTTTATTCTCGCTGTCCGTCGTCTTCTGTATAATAAAATCTACCATCTTCACTAACGCCTTGTTCATTCCTCTTGTCTGGCCAAGCTGGCAGATCGTTCCCTCATCGGTCGATCCCATCACAGGCTTAATCTTCAATGCAGACGCAACAAGACCTTTTACAAGGCCAAGACGGCCGTTTTTGCGCAAAGTTTCCAAATTTTCCAGTACAAAGAACGTATGCTGTGTCTCAATATATTTTTCTACGACAGCTACCGTCTCCTCAAACGGAAGGCCTGCCTCCTCACACTCCACGATTTTCAAAGCAATCAAAGTCTCTCCGATGGATGCGGAACGAGAATTAAATACATGCACGTTCACCTCTGGATACTCTTCCTGAAAAAGATTTTTGCCCAGAACAGCGCTATTATAAGAACCACTCAGTTCTGCGGATAAAGTCACCACATAGATGCGCTCTGCGTCGCATTCGTATGTTTTCATATAACGCTCCGGAGACGGGCAGGATGACTTCGGGCAATTCGGACTGTCCGCTACTTTTTTCAAAAAGGATGCCTGATCAAAGGTAGCATCATCTATAATATCCTCCCCCTCTACGGTCAAAACAAGGGGAACAGATTCAAATTTTTCATCATTTTTCAGATTTTCCGGCAGCTCGCAGCAGCTGTCCACCACAATTTTATATTTCATATCGTCCTCTTTTCCATTATATGTAGTATTAAATACCACATTTATATTAACATACCCCCATGTATTTGAAAAGGGGATTCTAAAAAGTTTTTGCAATTTCCGCTAAAATATATAGGCTTTTCAAAAAATATGCTTTATAATAAAAAATCAGGAGGATTTTTTCATGATTGCACTTACCATACTTGACCAAAAAGATTTTATGAATCGACTGCTTCTCGGTGATATCTTCGACGCATTCTGGCTGTCGGAGGCAACAATCACCACCTACAACACCTTTACCATTGACGGTGCTTTACACAAAGAATTCTTTGAGGCACCTGTCCAGGAGGCTCTTGAGCGCAGCCGCCGCACCTGCTCTCTCTGGAAAGAGGTAAAGCCGTTCTGTTTTTCCTGCATGAAGGGAAAACATACACCTTTGTATTTTAAAATTGTCTTTCAGTTATCCAGAACCAATACTGACAAGGCCGTACTGGAAAGCGGCGTTTCTCTGAACTGTGATGATGTCAGTGGTCTTTATCTGAATCTTCAATACAACAACCATATTCTTACCTGTACGACTGGAACTTCCCTTCGTATTTTTACCATGGATAAAACTTTTGATACCGTATGGGACAACATGGTTCTCGCATTTTTCAAACAGCACGGGATTGCATTTGAACAATTTTAATTATTTTTTACATCTATATAGCTTTTTTTCGCCATTTTTTGTTAGCACTCATCAAAAAAGAGTGCTAATTTTTCTTGACAATTTGTTCTATCAGGAGTAGAATACAGTTATTGAACAAACACGGATTTTATCCGTAACTATATATTTTAAATTTAAGGAGTGAATATTATGGCAGCAAAACATGGCAGCTTATCTATTAACAGTGACAACATTCTTCCAATTATTAAAAAATGGCTTTATTCCGATCACGATATCTTCGCACGTGAGATGGTTTCCAACGGATGCGATGCAATCACAAAGCTGAAAAAACTCGAAGTTATGGGCGAATACGATTTCCCGGATAACTACAAACCGATGATTCGCGTTATCGTAAACCCAGAAGAAAAAACTCTGAAATTCATTGATAACGGTATCGGAATGACTGCAGACGAGGTAGAGGAATATATCACACAGATCGCATTCTCCGGTGCTACACAGTTTTTGGAGAAATACAAAGACAAAACAACAGATGACCAGATGATCGGTCACTTCGGTCTTGGTTTCTACTCTGCCTTTATGGTAGCCGATGAAGTTCATATTGATACACTTTCTTATCAGGCTGGTGCCGAGGCTGTTCACTGGGAGTCTGATGGCGGCACAGAGTATGAGATTTCTGATTGCGACAGAACAGAAGTCGGTACAGAAATCACTCTGTTTCTGAACGAAAACAGCCTGGAATTTGCAAATGAATATCGCATGAGAGAAGTTCTCGAAAAATACTGCTCTTTCATGCCGGTAGAGATTTTCCTGTCCAAGGCAAATGCACCTCAGGAATACGAGACAATTGACGAGGCAGATCTTCGTGAAGATGATGTCGTTGTAGAGCATATCCATGAGGATGCCAAAACAGAAGAGCGTGAGAATGAAAATGGAGAGAAAGAGACTGTTGAAATTTCTCCTGCCAGAGAAAAAGTAAAAATCAACAAACGTCCGGTATCTTTAAGTGATACACATCCTCTGTGGACCAAACATCCAAACGACTGTACCGATGAGGATTACAAAGAATTCTACCGCAAGGTATTTATGGATTACAAGGAGCCTCTGTTCTGGATTCACCTGAACATGGATTATCCGTTCAACCTGAAAGGTATCCTGTACTTCCCAAAAATCAACACAGAGTATGACTCCATCGAAGGTACAATTAAACTGTACAACAATCAGGTATTTATCGCCGATAATATCAAAGAAGTCATCCCTGAATTTTTGCTTCTGTTAAAAGGTGTCATTGACTGTCCGGATCTTCCGCTGAACGTATCCAGAAGTGCTCTGCAAAACGATGGATTTGTAAAGAAAATTTCCGAATACATCACCAAAAAAGTGGCAGACAAACTGATTGGTATGTGCAAAACTCAGAGAGAATCCTATGAGTCCTACTGGGATGACATCAGCCCATTCATCAAATTCGGCTGCATCAAAGATTCCAAATTTGCAGAGAAGATGGATGATTACGTATTATTCAAAAATCTGGACAACAAATATCTGACTCTGGAGGATTTCATCAAAGAAAACAAGCCGGAAGAAGCAGAGGAAGCGGCACCGGAAGTTGTGGACAGCGAGACGGAAGAACCGGTTACAGAAGAGACCGACAAAGATGATTCCGAAGAAAAAGAGCCGAAGAAAACAACCTTATATTACGTTACCGATGAAGTACAGCAGAGCCAGTACATCAATATGTTCAAGGATGCCGGCAAAGATGCTGCAATCTTACATCACAACATTGATACTTCCTACATCACACATCTGGAAAGCAAGAATGAGACAATTGCATTCAAACGCATCGATGCCGATGTAGAAGAAAGCCTCAAGGGAGAGGAGAGCATTGACGAAGAGACTGCTAAAAAACTGACCGATTTGTTCCGCAAAGCACTCTCCAACGACAAGCTGGAAGTAAAAGTAGAAAATCTGAAGAACGAAAATATTTCTTCTATGATGACATTATCCGAGGAAAACCGCCGTATGCAGGATATGATGAAGATGTACGGCATGGCTGGTATGGATCCGTCCATGTTCGGCGGCAGCCAGGCATTGATTCTGAACGGCAAAAATGCACTTGTTCAGTATCTGGCAGAGCATCAGGACAGCGACCATGCAGATCTCATCTGCCAGCAGCTGTATGATTTAGCCATGATCAGCCATAAACAGCTCACTCCGGATGAAATGACAAAATTCATTGCAAGAAGCAATGAGATTATGATGCTGCTCACCAAATAAAGCCTAGTACATCGAATAATAAGTTTCTGATATATTGGCGCAGAATGATTGTTTCATATGCAAGGCGGAGGAATGAGGCGTAGCGATGGCTACGTC
This sequence comes from Lachnospiraceae bacterium, assembly GCA_022787145.1. Classification (GTDB taxonomy): domain Bacteria; phylum Bacillota; class Clostridia; order Lachnospirales; family Lachnospiraceae; genus JALFVM01. The sequence continues at coordinate 5,308 of JALFVM010000214.1, forward strand.
GATTGACGACAACGCAGCAGATGAACAATCAGGCAAGTCAATGTGTCAGTTATTTATTATTCGATGTACTAGCGGCGGGACAGGTCTGTGTCCGGATTTTCCCGGACACAGACCTGTCCCACGCCCTAAATCTCCATTCTTTTTAAAATGCTTTCCGCCACGCTGAGTCCGTTTGCACTGGCCTGCTGCAATCCTCTTGTCACAGAAGCACCGTCACCGATGGCACGCAATCCATGGATACTGGTCTCAAAATCTGTATCCACCACCACTTTGTTGGAATAGAACTTCACTTCTACTCCGTAGAGCAGCGTCTCATCACTGGCGATACCAGGTGTCACCTTATCCAGTGCCTCAATCATCTCCTCAATATCCACCATGATACGGTGAGGAAGAACCAGAGACAGATCTCCCGGCACTGCATCTTTCAGCGTCGGAATCAGATTATTTCTGCAAAGACGTTCCTCTGTGGTACGTCTTCCCCTCTTAAAATCTCCGAACGTCTGCACCAGTATCTTACCTCCGCACAGCATATTTCCCATCTGCGCAATCTGCTTGCCGTACTCAATCGGACTGTTAAACGGCTTAGTAAAGTTTTTGGACACAAGAAGTGCAAAGTTCGTATTGTTGGTCTTATACTCTTTCGATTTGTAGGCATGTCCGTTGACAACAGCCAGTCCGTTTTCATAATATTCCGTTGCCACTTCACCGGAAGGATTCGTACAGAACGTACGCACTTTATCGTCAAACGTCGGTGTGTAATACACCAGCTTAGCCTCATAGAGATTCTCATTCAAAAACTGCATCACTTCGTCGCGCACTTCTACGCGGACACCGACATCTACCGTTCCAACCTCCGTCTCAATTCCATGATTCTGACAGATGTGACTGAGCCAGTCAGCGCCCTCGCGTCCCACAGAAGCCACAATTTCCTGTGCATAATAGGTGTCTCCTTTATCTGTGGTAACACCGATGGCCTGTCCGTTTTCAATGAGAATATCTGTCACCATGGTGTAAAACAGCATCTCTACGCCTTCTTTTTCCAGATGCTCCTGCAGCCGCTGGTAAATCTTATATCCCTCTTCTGTTCCCAGATGACGGATTGGGCATTCGATCAGTTTGAGATTTGCCTGAATCGCTCTGCGGCGGATCTCACGGAT
>JALFVM010000046.1 GCA_022787145.1 Lachnospiraceae bacterium
GATCAAATCCTGTGGTTCAATATCTATTAATTCAACCTGATCTGCATTATCAAAAATAGAATCCGGGATGCGTTCCCGTACAACAATTTCCGTAATGGATGCAACTGTATCACAAAGGCTTTCAATATGCTGAACATTGACAGTCGTATAGACATCAATCCCTGCATTCAAAAGTTCCTTAATGTCCTGATACCGTTTTGCATGACGGCATCCTTCGGCATTCGTATGCGCAAGTTCATCTACAAGGATAAGCTGTGGTTTTCTTTTCAACGCCATGCCAATGTCGAATTCGTTCAGTATCATACCATTATAAAAAACTTCTCTTGTAGGAAGAACTTCTAAGCCATTCAAAAGAGCTGCTGTTTTGGGACATGCGTGGGGTTCTACATAACCGGCTACCACGTCAATTCCCTGCTGTTTTTCCATATGAGCTGCTTCTAACATGGCGTAGGTTTTACCCACACCAGCTGCATATCCGAAAAAGATTTTCAAATGTCCTTTATTACGGTTTTCTTCATCAGCTTGGATTTCCTTTAATAACTGATCCGGATTGTGTCTGCTTTCACTCATACGGTCATCTCCTTGTACAAAAATATTATAAGAATAATACGTAAATTTCAGAAAAGCATTTTAGCACTGACATTAAAATCGCATAAAGATTATACCACCTTTTCTTCTTTTTTTCCATTCGGGCGTGTAGCCGAAAGCAGAAAACGCTCCGAAAAATCACGCAATTTTTCGACAAATAGGCCCTTCATACAATTAATGTCATTTTGCCATATCACTCTCGCTGGTTTCTCAATCGTGTTGATGGGATGTACCGCAATGTCTATAGAGCCTGGAGTAATGACACTTTGCTTTATTTGAAGGGATAAGGAACAATACTCATCTTTCAAAATATCGTTGGAATTTTCTATGATAAAGCCAAAATCAAGTTTATTATTTCCCAGCCCATTTATTATTTCACTTACAGAACCGTAGAACAGGTTCAGCTCATAGTTTGGGTATTCGCTTGAAAATTGTTCTAATAGATCTGCAATAGAATCTATGATTGCAGGTGTTTCAAATCCAATCCTGAGCTTAGAATCTGAAATAAGTTTTTGGGATTGATTTTCCTTGAGAAATTTATCCAGCTTTTCCATAAGAAAATAACCATAAATAAATGCTGCCAATACCACTATAAGTAAAACAAAGTCTTTCATATCACCAACTTCTTTCAAAAATTAAATATGAAAACATTTTTGAATATGTTTCGTCTCCCCAAGAACAAGCATGGTACTGCCCTTTAACAACTGCGTATCGGAACTTATTTTCAAATTCATAATATCATTTGTTTTCAGCGCCATAATATTGATGTCATATTTTTTTCGTATATCCAACTGACCGATTGTTTTTCCTATCCATTCTCCCGGTATAGATATTTCAAAGATTGCATGTTCTTCATCTAGTTCTATGTAATCGAAAATATGATCAGCACTATAACGGATCGCAACCCAATCGGCAAGCTGCCTTTCGGGATAAACAATTTCATCTGCACCGTTTCGTAAAAGAAATTTTGCATGAACATCACGAGCGGCACGCGACACCACCATTCTTGCACCGAGTTCCTTCAAAAGGGACGTTACTTCCAATGAATTCTGAAAGTTATCTCCGATAGCCACAATACAAACATCAAAGTTCCCAACACCAAGCGAACTTAAAAAATCCTCATTAGTCGCATCCCCAATCTGAGCGTTGGTTACAAAGGGAAGTACAGCATCAACTCGAGTATCTTCTTTATCTACCGCCATCACCTGATGATGCAATTCATCTAATTTTATAGCAATGTGCCGTCCGAATCTTCCCAGACCGATAAGTAATATTGATTTCATTTTTTTATTCTCCTTAACCTACTGTAATTTTTTCCTGAGGATATTTTGAAACGTTAAGCTTTTTTTCAGAAATAGTAGCAAAAATCAAGGTCAATCCTCCCACTCTGCCAAAAAACATCAGGCAAATCAAGATTATATGGGAAACAAACCCCAGGTCAGGAGTTATCCCCAACGATAACCCTACCGTCCCGATTGCCGACGCCGTCTCAAACAAAGCGGTCATAAGTGGAATATCTTCTGTTCTGCTAATTACCATTCCTCCGACAAGGAATAAAACGATATACATCAAAAAAATCGTAGATGCATTTCTGATAGTGCCATCCGGAATTTGTCTGCCGAAAAAATGGGTGTGTTCCTTTTTTCTAAATACAGATAATGCCGATGAAACTAGAACTGCAAGAGTTGTCGTTTTCATTCCACCTGCAGTGGAACCGGGCGAGCCACCGATGAGCATCAGCATAATGATAAGCAGTTGCCCAACTTCACTGAGTAAAGTCAAATCTGCCGTATTGAATCCTGCTGTTCTCGGCGTAACGGATTGAAACAAAGAAACCCATACTCTTTCTGTAAGAGGCACATTTGAAAACTCAAAATAAAAAAAGTAAAGAGCCGGTAAGAATATCAATATTCCTGTTACCATAAAAATCACCTTGCTTTGCATCCGGTATTTTTTAAAATGCCATTTATGATTCTTTATATCCTCCCAGGTAAGGAATCCAATACCTCCTGCAATAATCAGCATCATAATTACAAGATTTACAATCGGCTGTACAGAATAAGAGGTCAATGAGGAAAAAGGGGTTCTTATACCGATTAGATCAAATCCTGCATTGCAAAAAGCAGAAATAGAATGGAACAGTGAATACCATATTCCTTTCCAAAACCCAAAGCCCCTGCAAAAAACAGGGGCTAAAAGAACCGCACCAATGATTTCGATAAGAATAGTAGTCCGAATAATAAATTGCGTTCTCCGCACAATACCACCCACCGTTGGAGCCGAAATTGCCTCTTGCATGGTACTTCGCTGCATCAACCCGATTTTGCGTCCGGAAACAACAGCAATCGCAATAGCAATCGTAATAATTCCCATACCTCCGATTTGAATCAGCAGTAAAATAACTCCTTGGCCAAATAAAGACCAGTAGGTTGCCGTATCCTTAATAACCAGTCCCGTCACACAAACCGCAGAAGTTGCGGTAAACAAAGCATCCAAAAAGGAGGTACACTGACCGCTTTTTGTAGCAATCGGCAGCATCAAAAGCAGACTGCCTAAGAGAATCACGGATAAAAAACCTAAACTAATCACTTGAAATGATGTTATATGTCGATGTCTTGATCTGTTTGTCTGTTGCATAACTATATCCCCATAATCTTAATTTCTTTTTTATATTTCCTTTATTCTATCTTTATTTGTATTAAATGGGCGTAAGTAAGTTTGTTTTGAAATTAAGATTGTATAAAGATGAGCAGAAGTCTGAAATCTTTTGCTCATCTTTTGAGAGTGCTAGTTACAGGATACCGTCCAACATCAAATTGACTTTCAGAACATTTACTGTTTTCTCTCCAAAAACACCTAAAAATCTACTGTCGGTGCATTTTTCAATAATAGCTCCGACTTTTTCTTCACTCATATTATTTGCTTTTGCAATTCTTGTTACCTGATATTTAGCCGCCGCAGGGGAGATATGCGGATCAAGTCCGCTGCCGGAACAGGTCACAAGTTCAACCGGAATGGCTGTTTCCTCCATATCGGGATTTGCCTTACGAAGCATCTGCACCCGCTTGGCAAACAGCAAATATAACCGCCGCAACATCTTGAAGCATCTGTGCAAATTCAGGTCTTCCTGTAATATTCTTACCAGATTTACCTGCATCACAGTATTCTCTAACTACTTCCAAATTTTGAAAGTCTGCAAACTTATTTAGCCTTTCCTTCTGAGCTTCCAGACTATATCCTTCTACCTGCATGGCAGTAGATACTCTCATATAAATATAACATTTCTGTTTTTTCTTACTCATCTGCTGCCTCCTCTCGATACTCTACTGTATCTTCCAACATTCTAAACGCCTTAAGCGCATCAATAATAGCCAGCTCTTTTTCTTTCGGACATTTGGGAACATGCTTTTTAGGATCAGCTTCCTCATTGATGAAGAGTTCTTGATTGTCCTTTTGATACCCAAAAGGAACCGGTCCACCTGGCCATCCGCCATCAAGCACCTTCTGCATTCTACCTGCCATAAATTGAACATTGATATTTTCACGCTCAATTTCAGCCACTGCAGATAATATTGCCAAAGTAAGTCTTCCGCCCTGAGTAGAACTGTCTATTGCCTCCTCTACGCAAACCAAATCCACATCATAATCTGTGAGAAGTTGTAATGATTTCAAGATATCCGCTGCATTTCTTCCAAATCTCGAAAGCTTAAATACTAAGACATATGAGATGTCATCCTTCTCACTGGAAATATCATCAAACATTTTCATGAACGAAGGTCTTCCCTTAATACTCTTTCCCGATTTACCTGCATCACAATATTCACCAACAATTTTTAAGCCTTTATATTCTGCATATTGATGAAGCTTTTCCTGTTGAGCTTCTAGGCTGTACCCCTCTATCTGAGCCGCCGTAGACACTCTTGTGTATATATAACACTTTTTCTTTGCCACTTTATCATCTCTTTTCGGTTGCTCATTGGTTGTTCGTATTACTGTTAGGATTAAATAATAACTCCAAAGTACGAATTTGTCAATATAAAATAAGCGCTGATTACTTACTATTTAGTAACCAACGCTATCCATCACTCAACTTGTTTCGGTTGCTCAGGCTGTTCGTTGCTCTCCGCCGCAATATCATCGAGTATCTTTTTCCCATACTTTTGAATCATACGAGCCATAAACTCCGCACATCGTTCCATATTCAACTCAGCCTCCCGGCTCATCTTAATTTTCTTTGCAACATCAGTACTGATTTCCTGCATATCCAAAACCTCCAGAATTTGTTCTTCTAAAGGTCTTGGTTCCCAAATATGCAGTTTTCCGATTTTTTTAGTGATTTTACTCGAATAAAGACAGAATAATATCCGCAGGGACAGGGATTCATCGCAACCACCATTTTGATACAATCCAACGATTGCACCCCCTTTTGCACCCCCTCCATTCGGCATTGGATTAGGCTACTCTTCATTTTATGGACAATTGCAGAGTAGTCTTTTCTTTCACGAAAAAAGAGATATTACAACGCTGGGGATGCAATATCTCTTTCCTCTTATTATAATTCATTTGTCAAGCCTAAACCAGGAAAATACTTCCATCTATGTATGCGCCAACGCCACTTACCTGTCCAAATTCCGTGCAATGGTTTTGATTACCTCGTCCATCACAATGGGCTTTGATAAGTGCCCATTCATTCCGGCATCCAAAGATGCCTGCACGTCCTCGGCGAAGGCGTTCGCTGTCATGGCGATGATCGGGATGGTATGTCCGTCAGGGCGGTCGTCGAGACTTCGGATAGCCTTAGTTGCCTCATAGCCATTCATCTGCGGCATCATGATATCCATAAGGATCACATCGAAAGTACCTGCCGGGTTGTCCGCAAAGAAGTCTACAGCCTGTTTTCCGTCTGCCGCCCGAGTTACTGTCATTCCCAGCTCTTCCAATTGTATTTCTGCGATTTCCGCATTGAGGTCGTTATCCTCCGCCAAAAGTACCCGGATACCACACAGGCTATCCTTCCTTTGCGGTATCTCCTGCTGGACAACATTTTCCATGTCGGTCAGCTCCATAGGAAGCTCCACCGTAAAGGCAGAGCCACTGCCTTTTTTGCTCTCAACAGTGATGATGCCGCCCATCAGCTCCACATACTGCTTCGTAATAGCCATGCCCAGCCCAGTGCCCTTGTATTGGGTTCTGGCTCCGCTGTCCTCCTGGGCAAAATCATCAAAAACCTTTTCCAGAAATTCCTCACTCATTCCAACGCCGGTATCTGCGATTCGATACCAGACAACAATATGACGATCATCCTCTCCAGGGCGGTAATCCGTTTCAAAACAGATGCTGCCTCCATCCGGGGTAAACTTCACAGCATTGCTGAGGATATTCACCAGGACTTCCCGGATTCGCACAGCATCTGCCAGGACATAGGGGGTTTTCAGTTTTGCTCTGTGGACAGTAAAGGACAGACTGCGATCAATCAGAAATCCATTGGTAATATCCAAAACCGCATCGATCACTTTGGTAATGTCCACAGGAACAGGTGTATATTTTGTTTTACCGCTTTCAATACGGCTGATGTCCAACACATCATTGATGAGCATCAGCAGATGTTCGGAACTCTCTCCGATTTTTTCAAGGCAGCTCTGAACCTCCGGTTCCGTAGGATGTCTTAATGCGATATTGGTAAACCCAATGATGGCATTCATAGGCGTTCGGATATCGTGAGACATATGGTTCAGGAATGTGGTTTTTGCGATATTCGCACTCTCCGCCTGCTGTACGGATTCTTCCAGCAAAGCGTTCTTCTCCTTGAGACTGGCTGCAAGGGCGGCGCGTTCCTGCGCAACCTTTCGCATTCTTCGGTTGCTTCCGAGTATCACAACGATCACCGTTCCAACACCCAAAATGACAGCGATCAGTGCAACCAAAAAACAGGGGTTATTCCTGACAAACTTCGCCAAAGTAACATCCGGCTGCACATAGCGGGTGTACTTTTCCACAAGCTCGTCCATCACAAGGGACTGATCTGCTTTCAGGCATTTATTCAAAATGCTGAGGAGTTCATGATCTGTTGTTGGGCGGATCGCAACAGACAGGTCGGAGGCAGGCGTATTGACGATGTGAAAGATCAGCTCTCCGTCAGGGTCCTGATTGACGAACTTATCTGCCATATAGGTATAAACATAGCAGGCATCTACGGTTCCATCCTTGACCGCCTGCAATGCCTCGATTCGAGAATCAAAGGTGATGACCCGAACATTTTTTGCGATATCGGCATCCATGCCGTCATACATCTGATTATAGGCAACGGCAACCGTTTGGATTTCTCCGGAGAAGTCTTTTTTTGTCACACAAGACATGGTCAGCTGAATATAAGGGTCTGTGAAAACACCGCTGTCTTCGTTTAACAGCGTGCTTCTCTCCGGACTGATGTCCATGTAGACATCAACTTCGTTGTTTTTCACCCAGTCGTAGTATTGCGCACGGTTTTCCGCAACCATAACGGTATAGGGAAGCCCTGCCATCTTCATCAAATGGGCAAAGTAATCCGGGATGATTCCCACCAGTTCCCCATTTTTCACATAGGAGTAAGGGTCTCTGTCCGGCTGGGCACAGGCAGTAATGCTTTTTTCACCGGATTGGACAGCGCGGATATATGCCTGCTCTTCCGGAGTAAAGGTGAGTTCACTGCCTAAGTTGTTGGTGGTGTATTTATAAAAGAGTTTGTTTCTCCAGTCTCCCTCGTTCTGATCCATCTGCTCGATGCCCCTGTTGATCTCCTCCAACAAATCGGCATCCTCTTTCCGAACGATACAATAGAATTCTTCAAGGGCAAACCGTGCGACGATTTTTTCGTCCGTATGCTTTCGCAGGCTGCTGGCAACAATTCCGTCAACCTCCCCGTTCCGGAGAGCCGCAGTCAACTCCGATTCATCCGCATACTCCACTGTCTGATAGGAAAAACCCTTCGCCTGCGCCAATGCAGCCAAGTCGCCATTGCGGCTGTTGCCGCTCAGAACGCCGATGGTCATTCCATCAAAGCCGCCGTAGTCATTCAGACCAAAGCGGTCGTCCCCCGAACGGACGCACAACTCCGCATTGCTGGTGCCGATGGAAGCAGAAAAGGCAAATTCCTTTTCTCTTTGACTGGTTTTTCTTGCAGATGTCACCATGTCAATCTCACCGGAGCGCAGCATCTCCTGCATTTCCTGCCAGCTATCTTCGTAGCCGACATACTGATAGTTCAGATTTGTGTATTTACGGAGAAGCTGAAGAAAATCGAATCCGTACCCACTGCCATGGGTTCCATCCTCGTCCTGGTAGACCTCGTGATACCCCGGAAAAGCAAAATAACCGACGCGGATCGTTTTGGTTTCAGCCTCTGACGCATATACTGTGGCGGGAAGAAGCATTGTCATGAACACAACAAGGCACAATATCCCGGCCACGATTCTTTTTCTCCAGGTTGTATTCCTGGCTATTCTTTTATCCATGATCTATTTCCTTTTCAAAAAGTAGAAGGATCGTGTACAGTTTGTGTCTTTCATCCTTGTCTGTTTCAATTGCCTTGTCATAAATAATTCCTGCAGCACCTGTATAACCTGGTCAATCTCAATCGGTTTTGACAGGAAACCACTCATTCCACATTCAAGCGCCGCCTTGCGATCTTCGTCAAATGCATTCGCTGTCATTGCCAAAATCGGGATATTGGCCAGAGCCGGTTCAGCAAGACCGCGAATATGCTTTGTAGCTTCATGACCGTTCATGACAGGCATTTGAATATCCATCAAGATCGCATCATAATGACCGGGTTTGGATGCGGTGACCTTTTCCACCGCTTCTAAGCCATTATCCGCCGTGTCAATCAAAAAGCCGTATTCGCAAAGGATTTCCTGCGCAATTTCCTGGTTGAGAATATTATCTTCCACTAAAAGCAAGCGCTTTCCCTTAAAGTCCGCCACTTCATCCAGCATGGGCAGGATACTATCATCCTGTTCCTTTGAACCACCGATTGCTTTCGTCAATGCTTCTCTTAAATCAGACATAAACATCGGCTTTGAGCAGAAGGCGGTCACACCCGCTTCGATTGCTTCTGCCTCAATATCAGAAACATCATAAGCAGTAAGTATGATAACAGGCGTATCATCTCCAAGACGGCGAATCTGCCTGGTCACCTCTATACCATTCATGTCCGGCAGCCGCCAGTCGATGATGTAGGCATGGAAGGCGTCATCCCGCTCGAAAGCGTTCTTTGCCCGCAACACCGCTTCCTTGCCGGAAAGGGTCCACTCGGAACGCATACCCACCTGGGAGAGCATCTTTGTGACGCTATCGCATGTATTATAGTCATCATCTACCACCAATGCTTTCATACCATCCAGTTCAGGGATTTTCTCGATGTTACGGCGTTCTGACTGAAGCTTCAGCACCAGCTGAATGACAAACTCTGTGCCCTTGCCCTGTTCCGTTTTCACCTCAATGGTTCCGCCCATCATGTCCACGATATTTTTTGAAATGGCCATACCCAGACCGGTGCCCTGAATCTTGCTGACGGTGGAGGTGCGTTCACGCTCAAACGGCTCGAATATTTTTTTTGCAAATTCCTTGCTCATGCCGATACCGGTATCCTTCACACGAATTTCGTACAGCCCCTTGCCCTTCGGTGCCCCGGGAAGCTGAGCTACCCGGACAGAAACCGTGCCTCCGGCGGGCGTAAACTTGATGGCATTAGACAGCAAATTCAACAGAACCTGATTCAGGCGGGTCTTGTCACAGAATACATCCTCATCGGTTACATCCATGTCATCCATGTAAAGTTCCAATTGCTTGGCATGAATCTGACCGCTGATGATGGTCTTGATATCATGAAGGATATCCGACAGGTTAGCTTCCGTCTCCTCCAGGTTGATTTTACCGCTCTCGATTCGGCTCATATCCAGGATATCATTGATGAGAGAAAGCAAATGATTACTGGAGGACAGAATCTTGGAAAGATAATCTTTGATTTTATCTTCGTTTGATGTATTTGCGGATGCCAGCGTAGCAAAACCGATGATTGCATTCATAGGTGTTCGGATATCATGAGACATATTGCTCAAAAATACCGATTTTGCTTTGGTAGCCTGTTCAGCCATATCCAAAGCATCCTGAAGGGTTTTTCGCCTTTCCTCTTCTTCCTTTTTTGCTGCATCGATTACTCTTGAAGAGTATACGAGCCTGTTCTGGTTGTTTTGATCATTTACCATTACCGCTTCTGCGGCGATCCAGTGTTTTTCTCCGTTAAGCATAATAGAGAATTCTCGGTACTCATACCTGTGTTCTTTCCTTGCCAGTTTCTTCAGATTTGAAACACCAAAACAAGCCCTGTATTCTTCCCGATATTCCATATCAATGATTTCAGTAAAGGATTCAATGAGTTCTGAAAAAGTTGGAGCCTGCGCAAGCGTGTAGCCCTTATGCTGAATCTGGGAAATAACCTTGTAGGAGTCTGCATCCAGATCAACACCTAAGACTACTGTCTTCACTTCGGAATTCGATGCGATAATCATTTGCTTTTCGAGAATGTTTTCCTGTTCGATTCTCTTTTGATTCTGGTGTTCTCTGATTAAAAGCATCCCAATCAGGAATAAAAAGCCCAAAAAGATGATTCCCGAAAGAATAAAAGTCTGACCAAGTATATTCTGCGTCTGTTCGGTGATAATATCCTTCTGGACAACAGATACCAAAAGCCACTGTGTCGACTCAATGGGCGAAAAATAGTACAGCTTATCCAGCCCGTTATATTTGAGTAGTGTCCAGCCGGATCTGCCTTCTTCGACCAGTTTCTTCACTTCATTGATTGTGGATTGCTCATTCTCTGCTTCATTCTCAAAAATTACAAACAAATTGTGAGAAGTTTTGTTTCCGCTCGTAGTTACGGATCGAAATAGGATATCTCCCTTTCCATCAATCATGTATGAGTGACCGCGATCTTGGAAAAGGGATACGGTAAAGGCATCGTTTAAATCATTAACAGGGATTTCTCTGATCATGCATCCGGTTACACCATCCTGGAATGTCATCGTTTTCGTTAGTGCGATAACACGCATACCACTGTTATCGCTCAGAAAAGGAGCCACTATATTTATTGTTGTGTCTTCGTTTTCTGGAAGTTCCTTGTTGTAACTGTTCTTTGCCGGATAGGTGGCTGATCCCAAAAGCAGCGTGGTCGAATACTCCTTTGAATCGAAACCATCCAACAAAAAGCTGATGGTGTCCGTGTCTGTAGAATCCAGACTTTCCAGCGCATTAACCTGTACCTGTAAACTGCGTTTTTCTGCATTAATCTTTCCGGCCACCATATCTGAAGCGCGGTCAGTATTCTCAATAATCGTAGACAGGGAGCTATCCCACAACTCTGTTCTGACATCATTCACATAGTACAGACCGTACAAAAGTACCCCAACAAGTAATAAAAGACCGGAGGCAACTATGAGCGAATATCCAGTTCTCTTTCTATTTTTCTTCACCATAGTTGCCTCCCCAAATTAATTCTCAGCAATGTATTCCTGAATACTATTATCAATCTCACCAATAACAGTTACTTTGTCGCTTCCATTCAGCAGAGACTGGCTTGCGTCCTTCGTCACATCCCAAATAGGAAGATTCAATCTTGCGTCTGTTCCAATGACCACTCGGCCTGCTTCAAAACACTCCACAACCGGGTGAATCTCCTTGATAGAGGATTCCTTTCCGTTCTTCAACGGGGAGATGGAACATTGGTCATCACAGAATGCCTGCAGGTTTTCTGCCTGGGTAAAGTATTCCACAAACAGTTTGGCTTCTTCGATATGCTCACTATCAGAATTCACAGATAGACGCACATCAGGGTTAATGACGATCAAACCACCATCATCCAAAACGGGCAGCGGATGAACTTCATAGGCAAATGTTGCACCAAAGTCATTCTTAACACGATTAGAAGCCCAAGCACCAGTCAGCATGAACGGATTCTCACCTTTTGCAAAGGCTTCCAGATCGCCAGAAGTCTTTTGGGTTTCTGCTGCGACTGCCGCATCTACATATCCCTTCTGGATAATTTCTTCAACAACGGTAAGTCCGGCATCCAGGCTTTCGCCTAATCCAACTTTTCCAGAATTCAGATCCGTAAACAGCTGTCTTTCTGTGCCGTTCTGATACTCGTCAAAGTAAGAGACACCGATAGCCATTGTCTTCAATGAAATATCATTATTTGCAACGATAGGGGTAATACCTTTTTCAAGGAAGTAATCACAAACAGTTTCAAACTCCACAATGTTTGTAGGAACACTCTGATTGTGTTCTTTCAGCATATCCATATTGCAATATAAGCCGAAAGAAGATACTGTAGTCGGAAGCCAGAAGATACCGTCTTCAGATACAAACTGGTTCTTCTGATCCTCTGTATAGCTGTCAATGGTGGATAAGCCCGTCAGGTCAGCTACCTGTCCCTTTGCATGAAGTTCAAGCATCGTATCATGGTTTACCATGAAAATGTCATCTCCGGTGCCGTTTTCCATACGCTTATTCAGCGTATCATAGTAGTCAGTACCTTTGATAGACTCGTAAGTGATGACAATGTTGGGATGGTCCTTCATGAAAGAACTCATAATGCTTTCAATAACATGAACATTGCTTTCATCCGCTTTGTTTCCAAAGAAGGTCAAAGTAACCTGCTCCTTCTTTTCTTCTCCGACAGTTTGTACCTTATTCGTGGAATTTGAGGAGCAGCCTGCGAGACAACTCATCAGCATAGTCATAGCCAGTATTCCTACACCAATCTTTTTTCTAAATACCATTTTTCTTTCCTCCATTGGTAATTAATCAAAAACAACCTTAGTTAACAGTTGTAATTGCTTTTAATAGTTTGCGTCACGCCATTACAGCAACTTATTCAAACAAGAAAGCAGACGTGTCGTCTTCACGGGTTTCACAAGAAAATCATCCATGCCCACAGCAAACGCTCTGTCACGGTCTTCAGAAACTGCATTTGCGGTAAAAGCAATGATTGGTGTGTTTGCCCGAATTCGATTTGGAAGTTTCCGTATTTTTAGTGTTGCCTCGTAACCATCCATCTCCGGCATTTCAATATCCATCAATATGAATTGATAATACCCCGGCTCATGTTCTTTCACCGCCGCAACTGCTTTGCTTCCGTTATCCGCCTCTTCAAAAAGCAGCCCGTAATCTAAAAGCACTTCCTCAAGAATCTCACGGTTCAGTTCATTGTCATCAACAAGCAGAATCCGTTTTCCCTGCAATTGCTCCATTTGCGCAGGCTCGATCTCATCAGCTTCGTCATGGAATGACTCCCCAAGCGCAAAGGAAATGGTTCTTTCCATATTGCCATGGACAACGCTGAGTTTATCCAAATACAAATTCATCTGGGAACTATGTCTCTGGCAGAGCTCTGCATAACCAACTGCACTATTCAGTTCTGTTCGTAATTCCCTTATCAGTTTTTTTCGCAGCTCATCAAGCTTGCTGGCGGCTTCCAGTTTCTTTTCCAGAACGCCCATTCTTTCAACAATCTGCTTATGGTTTTCCTGGGAACTAAAGCGATGTCCATCCGGGAATTGAAATTGCAGTTCAACCGAGACACCTAAAATGCTGAGACATTTCTGAAGTTCTTCAAAAGTCATACTCTCTCTGGAAAGCTTTCTATACAAAGAAGAAGGGTGCAGCCCCATACGTTTTGCCAATTCCGCTTTTGCAATTCCTAATTGAAAGCAAATACTGTTAATAATTTCTGATGTCTTCATACCAATAATCCTACTCAACTCATTATATAATGACATTTTAACCATCATAACATATATGTTATACAAAATCAAGCTATGAACAGAAAATCAAGCCATGAACAATAATTAGTTCTTAAGAACGAGAAAAAGACATCCAGCTAAACTGCCAGATGCCCCTTTCGATTCGTGTTTCTACATATTAAATAGTAATCTCAATCCCACCCCGGAAGATTACCGTGCTGCTTTTCTCATCAATGCGGATGTGATCGACCAAACCGCCCCACAGTTCTTCCCGGAATTCTGTCTGCTTTCCCGTCAAATCTTCCAGCTTGGTGATGAAGTTCGTGAGAATTTCCCTCGTGTCATTCTTCTCCTGGATGAGTGCCTCCAGTTCCTGAAATCGGCTATGCTTTTCACCATACAAGGTGCGGAGCTTCTTTTCGTTCTCTGCCTGCTCCGTCTGATCCAGGGCTACACTTGCATTCTTCTGGATGAGGTTCGCAAGGTTCTCTGCGATAATTCTCAGTTCCTGTTTCAGCCGTTCCTGCTCTGCGCCAAGGGAATCTATCTGGCAGACCGTTTCAATCAACTCCTGCAGGTTCTCTATTGTTTCCTCTTTCGCCTCCACCAGGGCATTCAGCGCCTTGAGGAACAGCTTCTTGATTTCTTCCTCACTCAAATGCGGTGTGTTGCAGGGCGGGGTGTCTTTGCCGTACTTCCGATTGCAGCGGCAGATGACCTTCCGGTACTTGTCGGTGGAATGCCACACCTTGGAACCGTACCATCCACCACAGCACCCACACTTGATTTTGTTTGAGAAAATGCTCACTCCGCTGTAACGACCATTCTGTTCCCGGCGGGCAAGTTCTGCCTGCACAAAATC
>JALFVM010000097.1 GCA_022787145.1 Lachnospiraceae bacterium
TATATAATGGTTCAGTTGTCAAGACAAAAATCTGAGATTTTTATAATGAACTGATATGGTGGATAAGTTATAAGGAACATGGGGAGAACAGTGGATCACTCCCCAGATCCAATATATGCTAAGCTACATATGGCATCAACATTGCCGGATAGTAGCATTCAGCCGGTGTTTGGTAATCAAGTGCAGAATGGGCGCCGCTCAAAGTTGTAGATGTAGATATACTGTCCGATAGCAGCTCTTGCTTCCTTGATGTTGTTGTACTGCGTCAGATAGGCTTCCTCATACTTGAAGCTACGGAACCAACGCTCAATCATGATGTTGTCTGCCCAGCGACTTTTTCCATCCATGCTTTGGCGGATGCCGTTTTCCTTTACAAAGTCAATGTATTGCTGACTTGTAAACTGACAACCTTGGTCTGAGTTCAGGATCTGAGGTTTTGCCACTTTGAAGGCTTTTTTCAAGGCGTTGATAACCATTCTGGTATCAAGTGTGTCATCTACTTCCCAGCCGACAATACAACGGCTATACCAGTCGATCACGGCAGTCAGATACAGAAATCCGCGCTTGATCGGAATATATGTAATGTCAATAGACCATGCCTGATTTGGTCTGTCTATGACTGCATTGCGAAGAAGATAGGGACATACCTTAGCCTGCTGCATACGCTTGGAAAGATTCATCTTTGGGTAGATGGGGTAAATATCCATCTCATTCATGTAGCGTCTTGCCTTGCGACGTCCAACATGATAACCACGGGCTTTCAATTGTGCAGACATTTGTCTTGCTCCCCAGGTGGGATTGTCAGTATGAAGATGGTCAATGATCTCTTTACAGGACAGTTCTTCTTCTGATACAGGAGTGCCCTTGTAATAAATGCTTGTACGATTGATATCAAGCAGTTTGGCACCCACAGAAGCCGGTATTTCCTTAGTCGTCAAAAGGTTTTGGACTAAACTTACTCTCGTAGTCAGGTCCGCAAATTTCTTCAGATTTTTTTTTGAGCCAGTCAACCTGCATAGTTAACTGACCAACCTTTTTGGCATACTCCGCTTTCTCTTTTCGCTCTTCGGCAAGCTTTTCTTTGAGGTTTTCCTCGCGCTTGTCGTCGAACACAACCGAAGCATTGTTCAGGAACTCCTTTTTCCAGTTACGGAGCAGATTTGGTTGGATGCTATTTTCAGCTGCCAGGGTATTGAGATCTTTCTCACCCTTAAGCAGCTCAATTACAAGGTTTGATTTGAATTTGGCACTAAAACTTCTTCTCTGTCTGGACATGATAATGGCTCCTTTCTTACATACTGGTTTAAGTATATCAGATTCATTAAAATCTGTCCGAAAAAGTGTCTTAATTTATGAGACCATTATAATCGGACGATACACAGTGTATCTATTGGCTAACGTGATTGAACTATCAAACCGAGGAGTTGGATACCAAACCCATACGGGAGGCCATTGAGCACTGATAGAAAAATAGAAAAAAGTCGCTGCGGAGTTACAGCTCGACAGCGACTAAGGGTTCCAGTATACCTCACAAGCATATTTGAATGCACTCAGATACACCATATTTTATTTCAGGCATCCTGTTTTTAAACACAGGCTTATAATTTTACTTTCACTTTTTTCAGCAAACGATCCAACATCCCCACGATCATCTGATCCTTCGCAACAATAAAATAAACCAGACAACACCCAGCGTAGATGCATACACCCAGGATAATCTGAAGCAGCAGAGTAACAACTCCGGAACTCATCACGCTGCCCACCCCATAAACCGCAGCAAACATCGCGATGCCAAACAGGAGAAAAATACCAGAGTTTCTCAAATATATTTGCAAGGGCAGCTCTTTTCTGACCGCCAGACATTGAATCAGGCACACCACGATCTCCGCAACAATCGTGCCAATGGTTGCGCCGACTGACCCCCATACAGGAATCAGCAGCGTATTGATGATGAGATTGGCGCAGGCGCCTCCCACTACAGACGATAAAAATTCCCGGTCTTTCTCAGATGGAATCAGATATTGTGTCCGAATGACATTTGCAAACGACATAAATGGTATCGTAAGCGACAGCCCCATAATCAAAATTCCCGAAAGCGCAAATTCTTCGCCCCAAAAGACCGGTGCAAATACAGTTCCAACACCAGCCAGTCCAAAGGTTAAGGCATAGGCAAGGCACATGATATATTTCATGGACAACGCCATATATTTTTGGCTTTCTTTCCGGTTTTTGGTTGCCAGCAGATTTGACATCTTTGGGAGCATTACGACGCCAAAGGATGTGATAATACCCATCGGAATATTGATTACTTTTTCCGCGTTCTCATAATATCCTAGCTGAACCTTATTGCTCAGCACGCCGATCATAATTTTATCCATATACTTGTACAGACTGACAGCAATCGAAGGAATAAACAAGATGCACAGCGGTTTGATATGGATTACCATTTTGCTCCATGTGGGTTTGACAAATGTCACATATTTTTTCAATGGAATCCACAGCACCATCTGGCTGATCAGCGTGCCGACGGACATAATCATACAGTATTTCCACAAATCATCTGCGTCCCTGACAAACACAAACACACAAATAACATTTGCTATTTTGATCAGCGTGTTTCTTGTGACAGTCAGCTTAAACTTTTCAATTCCAAAATAAAACCAGCTGATATCAAACAATCCGCTCAATACATATGCACCCATGATAATGGCATAAAGACGTTCTCCCTTCAGGATAACAATATACCCGACATAGGTAAGAATGCAGATTGTTGAAGCAATAATATGTAATGCAGCAACGTTAGAAAAGGTTTCATTCAGCCTCTCCCGATCATCTCTGGACTGTGCAATGGTTCTGTTTCCATAGTTTTTCAGACCCAGCATTGAGAACAGAACAAAATAATACGCGATGGAATTGGCATATGAATAGATCCCCAGTCCTTCCGCTCCAATCACACGCGCGATATATGGAGAGGTAATAAAAGGTAAGATGAATACGAGTACCTCATAAATCATCTGATAAAAAAAATTCTTCTTTACACTGCTTTTTTCCATCATTCATACCCTTTCAGAAGGTGAGATAAAAACGCCGGATTCCATTTGTGTCATCTCCATTGCTGTGCTTCTATTCTACACTGCAATGAATGTTTCCACAAGCCGCGTAATCGTTCATTTTTTGCTTTCATCAAAACAGATGATTATAATAATTCTTCAAATCATCTTTTGTTGCCTCATGCGAATAACCGGATGCGATAAAATCATTTGCCCTGCTTTGCCTAACCTCTGCCTCTGCATGATCTGTAATTTTCTTCATTTCCAAAGCCCATACCTTTTCAGGAAGGTTTAAATCCAAGCGGTGCATCAATTCTGTCACTTCTGTTTCCACAGGCACATGGTTGGAACCCAAGCATGGCAAACCTGTACACTGAGCCTCTAAAAAAACAATTCCCATTCCTTCAAAAACAGAGGGAAGGAAAAATAAATCCATTGCGGCATACCAATCTTCAACCTCAGCTTTTCTACCGGCAAAATAGTACCTGTCGTCTAAGCTCAACCGATGTAATTCCTGTTCGACACGCTGTTTTAATTCGCCATCACCTACCCACAACAGAAAAGCTCTGGATTCAATTTTTACATATTCAGCAAAACAATGTACTAAAAATCCCGGATTTTTCTGAGCGGCAAAGCGCCCAACAACACCAACAACCACTTTATTCGTAATGTTCAATCCGGATCGAATGCAATTTCTTGCATCACTGCGATACTGAAATCGATCTGTATCAATTACATTTCTCATTACCCGGAAGTCTTTGCTCCCGAAGCGGGATTCTCCGGCACTTTTTGAGCATGCAATCAAGTCAGTCGCTTCTTTTTGAATGAGATAATCATATAGCCATGTAGACATCTTTGTTTTTATATTCAGTATATTTTTCGGATTATGTGCATGAAAAATTCTGACTGCAATCCCCTTTTTTCGGGCGAGCCTGAGAGTGGAATATCCAATATGTCCCGGCATATTTACATGAACCAAATCATAATTTCCCTGAGAAATAACATTTTCAATCCGGTTTTGTACCGCAGGGGCGTATTTATTTGCCTGAGGCAGTTCAAAAACATTGCCATTATTCTCTCTCACTTCATTCAGCCACTGACATGCATTGCTCTTCAAATGCATAAAATCAACATGCCAGCCATCATCAATCAATGATTGATAATAGTTCATAATTGCAACGGCAGTCCCATCTCCGTTTTTTAAATATGGCAATACGATCAAAGCTTTTTTTGACTTTAGCGATGCTCTTTTTGACATTTTCGTATCATCCCCATGAGATTCAGCATCCAATACATATGATGCTTAATCATAAACAAAACAATCTTTCTCTGCCTCGATAATCCCTCAAGATTTTCTGTCTTTAATGCTTCAGCGATAATAGGCTTATTCAGATAAGCCGCGTACTTCCTTTTCTTTTCAGAATATGGTTCCGTATTGGCCGGATTAAAATAGCCACTGATTGCAGTTGTAATAATCACATATAAAAGTCTATTGTCCAGCCATGGAAGCAGCATTTGTTTATTTGAACTGCTCTCTGCAAAGGTTTTAATCTTCTCAAAACACCGGACCACAAGTTCATGGTTCTCTTCATTATGCGAAGCCGAAATCGAATTTGCATTATAAATATAATGGTAAAACGGTTTGTTGATAAACACTGCACTCTCCAATTTTTCAAAAAGGCGGAGATTAAATTCAAGTCCCTCCGCTCCCTGCTTCAGGACTTCGTCATGCAATATATGATTGTCAGCAAGCAATGATCTTCTGATTAGTTTTGAATACGCCACAGCAATATTTCCATTATAAACCAACAGCTGTTGCTGCAGCCACTTACATTCCTGATCTTTGTAAACCTTATTCTCTTCTAAATAAAATTTATATTCGGTTTGCGAATGTCCATAATCCTTCATGATGCCGCACATCACCAACTGAACCTTTGTTTGTTCGCCCAACCTGTACATGACTTCGCACATATCCGGCTCAATCCAATCATCGCCATCCACAAACATGATCCACTCGCCAGACGCCGCCTGAAAACCTGCATTGCGTGCAGCGGATAAACCGCCGTTCTTTTTGTGGATAACTTTTACTCTGCCATCCGAAGTGACATAACTGTCGCAAATTTCACCACACTGATCTGGCGAGCCATCATCAACCAGCAAAATTTCTATATTTTCAACAGTCTGAGCTATCGCACTCTCTATGCATTTCCTCAGATATTGCTCTGGCACCTTATATATTGGAACAATAATACTTACCAATGGCTTGCTCATTGCTCTATTCCTTTCATCTTTTTAAAATTCTCTTTGCAGTGCGCTTAACGACACTGTAAATTCCAGTGTGATAGCAAAATATTCTGACTGTTCTTTCCAGTTTCACCTTCAAGGTTTCAGGATAATATTTATTGAACAGCGCCTTACCTGACATTCGACTCGCGTCAGCAAAAAAGGCTGTTCTCTCGGCATTTTCCTCGACTGATTCAAACATTTCCCTGAATCCCTTTGTTAATTTGTCAGGTGAAACGACTGTATATCTCAGATTTTCACGTATCTCATTGAAAACCGTATTCCCTTTTTCTGTATGTACCAGAACTCTTGTCGTACCTTTATCATCATCCAGTGCCTTATCAAAGTCATATACCGGATAACAATCCCAAATTGTAAAATCACTTACTCTATATCTCTTCTTAAATTTGCAGTCATAACAGGATGGCCTGTCGCATATATTGGAAAAAAATGCCCGCAGCATTGGGTCTGTATCGATGCCAAATGCATATACTGACTTACCAGTCCTGTCTTTTACAGTCATGGTAGAATACTTATAGCCATAATATTTGTCACGGAACATAATATTTGAGATGTCACTTCCGAATTTCTCTTTCTGCATTTCAACATACTTACCCCAAACCAATGGAGATGGGACTGCACGACAGACCACATCAACTGTAATTAACTTCTCATACTCTTTTCGTAAGAATGCTTTCAACCCTTCTATCTGACAGGGCGTTCCGCTGTAACAAACCCATCTTCCTTCTTCCAGGCTCTGCTGCACCTGACGAAAGGTTGTTCCCGTATCGCTTTGAACATATTTACTGTTGCGAAACTTCGACATTTCCGATCTGCTTTCAGCCTTTGTATGCAGGACTTTGAAATTACGATCATATGATGCACCGAAAACGATGCCATTTCTAGACAGCACATATTCTGCAATCGCAGAAAAGCTGCCTCCCGAAGTGCTCTCTCTGCGGATCTTCTCATCTTTTATTTGCACGACATATGCGTTCTGTTCAAAAGGAATATCAGCTGAAACCTGAATAACCGGACAAACCCTTTCGCAGAGCCCGCAGTCCATACATCGCTGTTTCTCAATTTCAGGATACAGGAAGCCTTCTTTGTCAGCCCTCATAGTAATGCAGCCATTTGGACATGCATTCATACAGGCTCCGCAGCCACAGCATTGCCTTTTATCAGAAATCTGTATCATAAAAGTCCCTCCTGTTTAATCGAAATCGGTACTCTCCTTATCCTCCAAAGCCGCCACTAAATAATGATATGATTTTTCTCTCATTTTCTGCAAATTCTGATGAACCTTTTCATAGTCGATCTTCCTGTCCAGGCACTCCTGAATATCCTCCTCGCCATTCAGAATGCGCCCCTGGATACCCGCTAATTGAAACAATGTATCCAGCCTGCCGTTCGTAGAGGACTTAGTTTTTCTGGAATATCGTCTGAATGCAAAAAATGTCCTTTTATAGAGCATGGAAAAAACAGAGCAATGAAAGGAATCTGTACATACATAGGATGCATTGCGAATGAGATTTAGGAAGTCCGCAGGATCTATATCATACGGATTCTTATCAGCATACTCTTCATCGCTCTTCACAAACTCATCCAAATGTGTGAGAGCAACAATCTTACAGCCAGTTTTTTCTCTCAACCTCTTGGCGAATTCTCTGTGTGGCGGATTATTCCCCAGAAAATAACAAAAAATATATGGTTCTCTCACAATTGCCTGTTCTTTCTGTATGCACATCCATTCATCGCCGGTAAAGAGCAATGTTGGGTCACAGACAACGGGCACATCTCTTCCGGAAAGTTTTTTTACCATCTTCTGTCCGGATTCTTCGCGTACACCAATGTGTTTGATTTTCTTCAAAAACACACGCGCTTTTTCAGAAGAATCTTTTGGCAGTACGGACTGCCCAAAGCTTGTCGCATAAGCGATGGAGTTTACCGTATCCGGGACAAAATTCAATGTATAATAATCTGCTGCAATATTACCCGGAAGCCACAGCTGGTCACTGCCAACAAGGACTGTAGAATAGTTATCTTTACACTTCTCCCCCAATTCAGCCTTAGAGGAATAGACCGGAGACAATCTGAAATATTTTTTAGAAAACGCATCAAATTTCTGATTCCTCTTTTGGGACAAGACAGCGTACTCATTTTTGGAAAACTTTCGGATCAGCACACTTTTTGCCATGCCCATTTTAGAAAGCAGGATGTCTGAAGTCAGACTGGCTTTCGCAAAGTAAAGCAGCTTTGCCTTTTTCATTTCATGATTAAAACCAGAAACATCTATTGTCTCGTTCTCATATCCCAACTGATCCAGAGCCATCTGTGTAGCATATGCCTGTAACATACTCCCGTAATTATGTTGGAAATAGCATGAAACGATCGCTGTTTTTTTCATTTTCAGTTCCCCTATCTCTTTACCTTACTTTATCAACCATCTGCTATGCGCCCGCAGATATCATTCAGGAGCAGTGATCCGACATACCTGCCATTGCCGGAGCGGTTTGCTGCGCTTCCATTGGGATAAGCGAAATGTACAATGCGGCAACAACAGCCGCATAAACAAACACAAAAGAGGGAGGCAGGCGCCAGATTACGAATCGCTTTTGTCCATAGGTAAGTTCCATATGCTGCCAAGCATCAGATCCGCTTCACGTGAGGAAAACGTACGAAATCCACTTGCACTGGTAAAGGTCATTTCGCCAAAATAAATCCTGCCATGCAGGTTATATAAATCAACACGTACCTGTGAAAAACCTGCGGAGAGCTTCTCCGCTATGGCAATCATTTTCTCAAAATTGGCAGGCTTTTCTATCGTACCGGAATAATTTTCATACTCTCCGGTGTTCCAATCCTGCAAATTCCAGTCCAAATCATATACATTTCGTTTGTGCTGATGAAATCTGTCAAAATCCACATAGCAATACTTTACCACTCCATCAAAACACTGAAATTTATAATCCCTCAGGTCTCCTTCCTCTGACACAAGATATTGCTCTGCCAAGATGCGCGGTGTTATTTTGCTGTAATGCATTTCGCACAGGTATGCACCAAAATCCATTTTCAGGGCGGTTTCTATCTTCCGCCGCATATCAATTTTGTCTGTTACAGACATTCGACTCTTGCTTTGAACAACAACCACATCACCACTTCCGTGGTTTGTTTTCATTGCAAACTGTTCCGGTAATGCTGAAAAATCAATATCAGAATACCTATCCCATGTTCCAATCAACGGAATCAGATACTCTTCTCCAATTCTGTCAGCGACCCACGTTCGTACTTCAATTTTATCTGCACAGACTACCTTCCGTGGATCATCGTCATATAGCTTGGCCCACTGCATTTTTTCCGTGAACGTCTGTAAATCATCCCAATTCAGGATTTTTCCCGTCCACTCCTGATACAATGCCGCATCATATGCTTCCAATTCCTTCTTTGTCATAGCGTGAATTCGTTTTGTATTCGCCATATTTTGAGACAATTGCCTTCGGCTCTTCACACAGAGATATACTTCGTACAAAAAAGGAAATTTCTTTTTTATTCCATCATATGCCAAAACAACTCTCACCCTTATCTTAAATCTGATCCGTTCTTTACCCCGAGAATCATTCGTTGCACGAATCCCTTGACATTCCGGCTCATTGTAAAATATTTCTGCCGTACTCCACGCATTCGCACGGTATCCCGGCTCATTGCCAAAAGAATTCATACGGAACTGTCGCATGATACCCCAGGAAAACATAAGTTCTCAGCCATGTAGCAAATACAAACAGAACAATCAAAGCAGTCCATGTACCTCTGCGGCTTTTCCGATAGCACAGTGACGTATTCGCCAATCCAACCATTTGCATTGGGATAAAATAATAACTCATTCGTGAAATATATTCTGCGAACAACGGGCTAAAGCAAGTGATTGCCAGAACCATTCCGGAAACCATCAGATAAAACAATCCCTGCATGTTTTTTCGATTTAAAATACGGTAATATAGGATAAAAATTCCAATGTATGCCAATTGAATAACCAACTCCGCAATAGAAATTGATCTGCCTTGCGAGATAGTAGAGTATCTTCCTCCCTGTAAATAGTTGAGATAATTCTCCCGAAATAATCCCATATGGACTAACATCCGAACAAGCTGCGGTCCAACTGCCACTATGAGCATGACCCCGGCAATGACGAATAGCCCCCGGAAAATTTGCTTTTTCTCACTGCTTCCGTTCTGAACCTGAAGAATCAGGTATAACGGCAAGATCACAAGGCCAATCACAGCGGAAGAATGCATCAGAAAAGCAATCACCATCAAAACAGCATATTTTTTATATTCCTTGGTGGTCAGATATGTAAATGCCCAAAATACAAAGCTGGCAGCAACTGCCTGCCGCATGATATTCAACGAGGCGTTGTATACGGTAAAATAATACAGGAGCATTCCCAACCACACCGGCGTACCATATTGCTTTTCCATGCGGGACATTCCAAGATACATCACCCAAACTGTAATCAGTTCATAGGCAAACAGACTCCAGTGATAGTCTTTGGCAAGCAGAGAAACTGCATATACAATGACATTAAAGCCCCAATCCGTACTGCCCTGTAATGTCTGTCGGCCCAAAAAATCAATGATATTACTGCTCTTGAGCGCCTGCTGAAAGGATGGTATACCATATACCATAACATCGACGCCGATCGTCGACGCCCGGCATCCGGCCAAAACAGCAGGGATCAGGATGCCTGTTATCACACAAAGCTGCCTCAACTGCCTGTACCTCAATTTCCTGGAAATAAATAGAAACAGCACTGAAGCTGCAAATGTTGCTACATATATCGCCATGAATCGTTCTCCCACCCTAATCTATATCACCGTGCAGGAATCATGCCCTCTTGCCGGTTATTGTTTTTTCTTAATCCACAGTCTTCCAAACGCCTTGAGCAGAATCAGATTGCTGAGGATCGCAGTCGGTCTTGCAGAAAGGACATCCCGGTAACAGGCAACAGCACTCTTGATGTCACTGTTTTTAATGTGCAATCTCATTTCATACGCTTTTCTGACCGCCAACGCGTCTTTATGTTCTTTCAAATAGTCCGCGTGCAGCTCATTCAAATGTCGCACTGCTCGGATGCGTCGATTGGTGTCGTTGGTGATTCGGGCATCCTTGCCATTGCCATCATACGCATAGTAGTTAAATACCACTTCCGGGCAATATGCTACTTCGCCATACCGGGCAACACGAATCCAGGTTTCCCAGTCCTGGCATGCCTCCATTTCCGGATTAAAACCTCCTGCCTTGCGCAGAATATCTGTCCGCAGCATTGCCATGGATGTTGATCCAATGAAATCCGCTTTCATAATTTCATCATAAACCTGTCCGGTGCGTGGCTTCTGAAGATCGGAGTAGTTTTTGTTCTCATATTTTCCATTTTGATACATGGCTGCATCTGCATAAACCAATACAACATTTTGATCGGAAAAATAGCCAATCATTTTTTCCATGCGAAACGGAAGAAATTCATCGTCATCATCCAAAAAGGAAATAAACTCACCTTTGCTGTGCGCAAGTCCGGTATTCCGCGCAACACAGGCTCCGGAATTTTTTTCATGCTGAATGTATGTCACCCGCTCATCTGAAATACTCTCGCAAAATGCTTTCACTTCATTGCGATGTTCATAACTCTCCGGGCTGTCATCTACAATCGTCAGTTCGAGGTTTTGGTACGTCTGATTCAAAACGCTGTCAATCGCCCGCCGAATCTCACTTACTTCCCTCTTATGTGTCGTAACTACCACGCTAATCAATGGATTATTCATTGGTCATCTCCTCATTCTATTGTACAACGATTCTTCCCATACAGCTTTGTGAATGAATATTCTGCATATATTTCCACTATTCCGTCAGGGCGGATCTGATAAAGTCAGAAATTTTGACTATTTCGGCAAGGCAGAATTTTCTTCGTTAAAATCCCCTGGAATCCACAAAGGTTTCCAAGAAATCTTGCATCGAACTCCCCGCGCCATAGCGCAATATTCTTCGTTTTCTGGTTTTCAGATGGCATTTAATCTCTTCCAAAGACATCTCGCGTGTACACCTTGTCCCGTACAGCGTCCAGACAACTGTCATAACGGTTCGCAATGATGGCATCCGACTGTGCTGCGAACAGTTCAAAATCGTTGACAACAACGCTTCCAAAAAAGGTTTCTCCATCCTTCAACGACGGCTCAAAAATGATAACGACAGCCCCCTTCGCTTTGATCCGCTTCATGACTCCCTGTATGGAGCTCTGACGAAAATTATCGGAATTTGACTTCATCGTGAGGCGATACACACCAATTGTCACTTTCTTCTCGTGCGCTCTGTCAAATTCATTGTCATCATCATAGCCATAATAGCCTGCTGTTTTCAGGACACGATCTGCAATAAAATCTTTTCTCGTCCGATTGCTTTCCACAATGGCCTGAATCAAATTCTCCGGAACATCCTTATAGTTTGCCAACAGCTGCTTGGTATCCTTGGGCAGACAATATCCACCATATCCAAAGCTCGGATTATTATAATGGCTTCCGATGCGGGGATCCAAACAGACTCCCTGAATAATCTGCTGTGTATCCAATCCTTTCATTTCAGCATATGTATCCAGCTCATTAAAATACGATACACGGAGCGCCAGATACGTATTCGCAAACAGCTTGACTGCCTCCGCTTCCGCAAAGCCCATGAACAGCACATCAATATTTTCTTTTATCGCACCCTCCTGAAGCAGACCGGCAAAGGTACGGGCAGCCTGCATCAGCCGTTCGTCTTCCAGATCGGTGCCGACAATAATCCGGCTCGGATACAGATTATCATACAGAGCTTTGCTTTCCCGCAAAAATTCCGGGCTGAAAATGATATTTTCGCTTCCGGTTTTCTCACGGATTGCTTTTGTATAGCCAACCGGTATAGTGGATTTAATCACCATAATTGCCTGCGGATTGCTTTCTATAACCGATCGGATGACCGTTTCCACTGCCGAAGTGTCAAAAAAATTCTTTTGAGAATCATAATTTGTGGGCGCTGCAATCACGACAAAATCTGCATCTGTGTATGCCGCTTTTGCATCCAACGTCGCAGTCAAATCCAGTTCTTTTGTCGCCAGATATTCTTCAATTTCTTTGTCCTGAATCGGCGATTTCCGCTGATTGATTGCGTCAACCTTCTCCTGCACTACATCAACCGCTGTAACTTCGTTCTGTTGCGCCAGCAAAACTGCCAGAGACAATCCAACATAGCCGGCACCAGCAACAGCAATCTTCAAATGACTCATATTATTCTCCTTATATGACAGAGAAATGGATAGGAAAACCGCTTCTCTGATGGCTTTGTACTGCATCGTTCCGCGCCCGAAGCGCTGAAATGTATCTTTCAGCAAGAACGCAATGCTTCCCTGTAAATGTCGCTGTAATGTCTGGCCATGGCATTTGTATTATATGTTTCAATAATATCCGCGTAGGCTTTCTCGATCAAGCCCTTTGTATCGCCGTTTTGTGCCTCCCGGATTGCCTTTACAAAATCTTCCGCTGTTCGGCAGACAAATCCGTTTTCCCCTGTATGAATGACATCCCGGTTTCCAATGACCTCACTGACGATGCAAAGCTTCCGCATATACATAGCTTCCAGCAGAGACATCGGCAGCCCTTCCCAAAGAGAGGTAAGTACAAATACATCACCCTGCATGGAATGCTGAAGCGCCGGTTCTCTTTCTACCCAGCCGGTTATTTCAATGTTAGGCGAGGAAAGCTCCGCACGCATTTCTCCATCGCCAATCCAGACGAAGTGCACATCCGGCAGTTCCAGCGCAATTTTGTTAAATAATGCAGGGTTTTTCTGATAGCATATTCTTCCAAGCGTAAACACAGTAAACGGATGTTCTTTCTCTGTTGTAACGAAATCCAGCACATTTTTCAGCTTGTCAACATTGATTCCGTTATTTACATAGGTTGCATGCCGGGTCAGTCTGCATGATTCCCTGTGCTCCCCTTCGCTACAGCTGATGGTGGTGCAGTTCCGTTGACCGCTTACTTTTTCCACCAATTTGTACAACAGCCTCTTTGCTGCATTTTGATTCTGCATCAAAAAGCTGTATCCATGCGGTGTGTAAAAAATCGGGGTATTCTTTCCATTGAATGCCCAACGCCCCAGTGCCCCAGCCTTGCTGCTGTGTAAATGAATGATATCCGGCTGAACTCTGTCCGCGATTTTTCTGATTTCAAAAAAGGCTCTGATATCCTTCAGCGGATTGATCGAACGAACAAAATTTTTTACCTCAATCATCTGTATTCTTGGATCGAACTGTTCCTTATAATTCGCCGGTGTCTGGCTGCGCACCGCATATGCAATATACATATCATATGTCTTCACAAGCTCGTTTGCAAGGTCAACAACATATGTAAACACGCCGCCGCCCATGGCCTCAACCACAAACAAAATTGTCTTTCTTTTTTCAGCCATGTCTGTCTCCTCCGGTTCCTGATTTCACTATTTTGTCCTACAGGAATATCAACACCTCTGGGCAAAGGTATATCATCCCCCTGTCAGCTGCCATGTATCAGCTACTTTTTCCGCAAAAAATCAAAAGAAAAAAGCCTGTAGCTTGCTGTCAATTGACATCGGCTTGCAGGCTAATATGCGCGGGATACTCTCTATTAGCATATTGGCATTCTGTCAGAAATATAAAATATCCTGCCTATGGCATTCGGGTTTGTACGATGTATCGAGGCTCCTGCCTGCGCTCCTGAGCAGAAATTATTCTCCTTCGCCCCTTATCACTGCTCCAACTGTCATGAAAATAATTTTCCAATCGATCCAGAAACTTCGTTCCTGTATGTACTTGATATCAAGAGCAACCCAGTCCTCAAAGGAAATTTCATTTCTTCGCGGCTGAATCTGCCAGTAACAGGTCAGCCCCGGCTGAACATACATGCGTTGAAGCTGATAATCATCATACAGTTCAACCTCTCTGGGCAGCGCCGGTCGTGGGCCGACAATGCTCATATCTCCCTTGAAAACATTCCAAAGCTGCGGCAGTTCATCCAAGCTTGTTTTCCGAATAATGCGCCCAATCTTCGTAATGCGTGGATCGTCCTTAATCTTAAATGCAGGGCCATCCATCTCATTACTCCCGAGCAATTCAACCAACTTGTCTTCCGCATCCACACACATACTGCGAAATTTATAAAACTTAAACAGTTTCCCGTCTCTTCCACACCGAATCTGCGTAAAAATCGGGCTGCCATGCGGATCATCAATGCAAATTGCCAAAGCGATAAGCAGCATAATTGGAGAAAGAATAATCAAACCAATCCCCGAAAGCAGAATATCCTGCACTCGTCTGAGTATCCAATATCTTCTCTTTCTGTGCAGTTGCTCTTTTCGGTCGATATAGATTCGTTTTTCACCGCTTAAACTGACGTTGCTGTTCATTTGTTCCATATCAACCGCCATCATCTCTGCCAATTCCATCTAACCTCTTCCTCACTCTTCCAAAGCCCAAGATGTTCCCTCACACGCATGATTTATAAAATGCACTGTTTGAGATCACCTACTCCAGCCTTTCATATGAAACGCCGCTTTCAATGGTACAGATCATCAAGCAACTGATCTATTTCTGTAAGTCGTTCCTCTACAGTTTGTGATGTAACAACCTGGTCTTCGTCGAGCAGCTCTTCCAGCCCTTTGAATGTTATTGTACTGCTGTTCAATAAGCGCTGCAACGCGGTTTCCGTATAACGTACACGCGTACGGATCGAATTATCCCAATTTACCCAAATCTCCAAGCCACAGTTGCCCGGATTGGCTAAAACGTTATTTACGGCAGCCGAATCATTATATCCATATAGCTGGACAAGATTCAGTCCCCCTATGGTCTTCTCCGTTGTCTCTTCGTGACAAAGTACAGTTTCAAATCCAAGAGACTTCAAAATCTGCGCATCGCTTTCACTGCATCCTCCCGAAGGAAAATAATATACTGTCGGTTTTGCAGAAACTCTGGCACTCAATGCATTTAAATAATTTTTGATATTGGTCTGCCATTGAGAAGCATCCGCTGTTCGTTCAATAGAAACGGCACAGTCCCAGCCATCCTCAATCAGTTCAGAAAAAGCCTGTGCGGAAATATAATCGTTATCACCTGGAAGCTTGCCATCCTCCAAGATCAGAATACCGGAATCGACCTTTTCTTTTACAACAGGATAAATTTCCGTGTAAAAACTCTCGTCCAAAGAATGAAAGCAAAGAACGGCTCCCGATATTTCCTGAGTCTCCTGCGTGGTTTCCTGCTGTGCGGTTTCCTCCAGCTTCTTTTCCAACTGTGATTTTTCATTTAATAGCTGCTGAATTTCCGCATTATCCTGTTTCAACTGTTCCGAAGTCAGTTTATTATTATGCCCCTGCCAGTAGTCCAGCGCAAACAGGCTGCCTGCAAGGACGATACAGCCAATAAATCCAAGCACCTTCCGCATTTTAAATATCCTCTCTTAACAGTGATACGCCCAACTGATCCATCTGATTCAGGAACTGCCGTCCTATTTTCTTCTCCAGCATGGCTCGGCCTTCCATCAGATTCTGCGGCCTACCCGTAAGATTGTGACAGTCCGAGCCAAGCAGGTGAGCCTGCCCGCTCTGAAACAGCTTGATGGCGCGCCGCCGATCCTTCCAAGACAGCAGGCATTCTGCATTCACCTGGATTAGTACCGGGAAAGCGAACAAATCTTGTATCAATTCCTTATCTTTTTGAAACCGATAAAACCGTTCCAGATGTGCAATAATCGGTCTGATCCCGCGATTCAGCAATCGTTCGACTTCACGCAGATCCCCTTTGGACCATGCTCGAAATGGCATCTCCAACAGCATCAGGTCAGAGCTTCCGATGCATAACTCCTCAATATTATCTGCCCGCCCGATTCCGGCAAAAAAACATACCTCTGCACCACTGACAATTTTGGGAGCTGAAAAATCGATATTGTCTTCCAGCTGCTTCAACGCATACGTTCGTTTTTTCAGGAAATGTTCTATCGTATCGCTGTCCGCATAAAAGTGCGGCGTTGCAATCATTACATCAATCTGCTGTTCCTTTGAACGTTTCAGCATCTCCATAGACATATTGATGTCTTTGCTTCCATCATCAATATTTGGCAGAATATGGGAATGAAAATCAATGACTTTCATTTTTCTGATCACCTATTTGCATCTGTGCCTTGGCATAGTTATCTGCATATCCGTATCCATACCCATAACCCTTGCCTTTACTATAGCTTTTTGTCTTTTCATTTGCTGCGCCGGTCATAACTATGCCGAGAACTTTGGCATTCGCAACTTTCAGCTTTTCCAGCGCATTATTGACATTTTCACGTGTTGCAATTCCCTGACGCACAACCAAAATCACACCGGATGCCATTTTAGAAAGAATCGTCGCATCTGCAACGGCACAAATCGGCGGAGTATCGAGAATAATATATTCGTATCTGCTCTCCAATTCCTTCATGAGCTGCTCCATACGCGGCGAGCCAAGCAATTCCGACGGATTGGGCGGGATATCTCCTGCAGCGAGCACATCAAGACCACTGGGCAACTGCTGTATTGCTTCATCCAGCGTACACATTCCAACCAGAAGGTTCGTCAGACCAGGCGATTGTTGTGCATTCAGCTTCTTCGCATCTGTAGGCAGACGCAGGTCGCAGTCAACCAGCAATATCCGCGATTGATTCTGCGCAAATGCAATGCTCACATTAACAGCCGTGGTGCTCTTCGCCTCACCCTGCAACGCACTTGTTACTAAAATTTTCTTACATTTCTGATCGGGAATCGAAAAAATAATGTTCGTTCGAATCATTTTATATGCTTCTTGAATCGCAAAGGGAACGGTATCCGTCAGCAAATACTCTACCTGATTTGTAAAACCAGCATTTCCCGCACGCTTTTTTGATCCTATCATCATTTATCTCCCTACATTTTGATTTCCATAGCTATATCCATATGATTTATGCTTTTTTGCTTCTGCAAAATCAGGCACAACTCCCAGAGTTGGCAGATTCCATTCTTCCAGATCACTTTCCGATTTAATCGTCGTATCCATAATTTCTCTCAAAAGAATGACAAGCATGCTGATGCAGAGACCAAGCATGATTCCGATCAATGTGAATTTACGATAGTTCGGTTTCGCAATATCTGTTGGGATACTTGCATAGTCAATAACCTTTACAGAACTGCCGTCTACGATGGTAGGAATCTGGGTAGGTGCAATATCCGCAATCGCATTGGCAATACGAGCGGCAGCCTTCGGGTCTTCATTCATGACAGTTACTCTAAATGCTTCTGTATCATTCACAGACTCAATTTCCAGTTGCTTTGCAAGCTCTTCCACCTCAAGATCAATATCTGCGTCTACGATTACCTGTCCCAGAAAAGATTCAGAGGTAATGATAGCAGAATATGTATTTACGAGCTGCGAAGAGGCATACAAATCGCTCTGAGTAATCGTTGTGGTATTTTCCTTTGTGGAAGCATTGTTTACGTACAGCATTGTACTCGCCATATATTTCGGCGTTATCAGCAGATAAACAGCTCCATACGCAAGCAGACCAAAAAGCAGGCCACAAAGAAGAATGATATGCAGCTTACTTAATAATATATGAAATAATTTTAAGAAATTAATATCAATTTCGTCCGTGTCATGTTGCATTATTTCCATTACTTTCTCCTTACCCCTTCCAAAAAGCTTATTCCAGATATCACAAAGTTTCCGGAATGTTTCTAATATTCTATAGAGTCCTCACAACATTTTCAGAACTAACGGTTTCTAAAAGTCTCTCCGTAGTTGTCTGACAGAAATCGGAAGATTTCTTCTGTCAATTGGCACATCTCCACATCTGATGCAAGAGAAAACCTCAAATCGCTGTATCCAATTGTGGATTAAACCAACTTTTTATATTACTGAGTCAATATGTATACCGTTAAAATTCTATAAAATATTATTTCCTGTGTCAATACACGAAATATACAAAAAGCAATAAAGAAATAAATAATATTACACAAAAAAGTTTTTTTAACGCAATTCTCTAGATTTCCTTCCATAAAGTTACATTGCTTGGGCAGAATTTCCGCATTCGCTGCAAAATGAAGTCCCATTGTTTCCCTTTACAGCTACAATCAAACTCCACATCACTGCACTGGCTTGTGCGTTTTCTCCCTCTATTGTGCATAAAAATGCTCCTCTCCAGAGAAACTCTGCTTTTATGCATTGTTTCCCTGAAAAGGAGTATGACATGACTGCTGTAAATATAAGTTTATTTTGCCAGAGCCAGTTCCCTGTTTTCAAGCTGTCTCGTTCTACTCATGCCAGCATCATCGATTATCCAACACGTACTGCCCCGCATGCAGGATCACATTGCGCAGCGTGTATTCCGCGACGGATAACGTGTCCATACCGTAGTAATTTGTAGTGGAATCCGTATAAACGCCGTCGGTATAGTTGATTGACACGGCTGCTTCTACT
>JALFVM010000103.1 GCA_022787145.1 Lachnospiraceae bacterium
GACGGACTGCGCGAGCATCTGGATATGAAGAGAATTTATGAGATTCTGGAGGAAGGAGTAGAAAACTTATGAAAATTGAACTGGAAAATGTAAAACCGCAGGAAATCGAGAAAAAAAGTTTTGAAATTATCACACAGGAGCTTGGCGATACTCCTTTGATTCCGGGAACAGAAATGATCGTTAAACGCTGTATTCATACAAGTGCTGATTTTGACTATGCCGAGAATCTCTGCTTTTCTGAGGGTGCTGTTGAGAAAGCGAGAGAAGCAATTCGAAATGGTGTCAGCATTGTGACGGACACGCAGATGGCCAAAGCGGGAATCAACAAGAAAACACTGGCGAAATACGGCGGACAGGTGTACTGCTTTATGTCGGATGAGGATGTGGCACAGACAGCGAAGGCCAATGGAACCACAAGAGCGACGGCCTGCATTGACAAGGCGGCTGCGATGGGAGAGAATTTTATCTTTGCGATTGGAAATGCTCCGACTGCCCTGGTGCGTCTGTATGAACTGATTCAGGAGGGCAAGATTCATCCGGCATTGATCATTGGTGTGCCGGTAGGCTTTGTGAACGTGGTACAGTCTAAGGAATTGATCATGAAGACGGATGTGCCGTATATTGTGGCAAAAGGACGCAAGGGTGGAAGCAACATTGCGGCGTGTATTTGTAATGCACTTATGTATCTGGATGGACGGGAATAGACAATTATCCCCTAAAAAACAACATTTTCTATTGCCAAAGAAGAATTCATCCTGTATAATTTAATTATCTGAATTTAAAGCTTTAGTACGATGGTGTACTGCTCCAGTGGTGCAGTATGCCATTTTTGTTTTGGAGAAACAAAATAGTCTGAATATATTTTGGACTGCTGTGAAATTCGGATAGAATACAAATTTGAGGGTAGGAGGTAATGTATGTTAGAGTCAATTACAAATGTAATCAACAGTATTGACAGTTTTGTGTGGGGATGGTGGATGATCATCCTGCTTCTCGGTACACACATTTTTATGACCATCCGCACAGGATTTATTCAGACGAAGGTTGGAAAAGGTATTAAGCTTTCTGTTACAAAGGACCCAGATGCAGAGGGTGAGGTAAGCCAGTTTGGCGCACTGACGACTGCGCTGGCATCTACAATCGGAACGGGTAACATCATTGGCGTAGGTACTGCGATTGCACTCGGAGGGCCCGGAGCGGTTCTGTGGTGCTGGCTGACTGGTGTATTCGGTATCGCTACCAAATACAGCGAATCTTTGATTGCAGTAAAATATCGTGTAAAAACGAAGGACGGACGTATGCAGGGCGGTGCGATGTATGCACTGGAGCGTGGTCTGAACATGAAGTGGCTTGGCCTTTTGTTTGCATTTTTTGGAGCATTTGCATCTTTTGGTATTGGATGTGCAACACAGGTAAATGCGATTGCTACTGTCTGCAAAGAAAATATCGGGGTTCCGCCTTTGGTGGTTGGAATTGTAGTAGCGATTTTGACGGCTTTGGTTATTTTCGGAGGAATCAAATCCATTGCCAGAGTCTGTGAAAAACTTGTTCCATTCATGGCTGTTTTTTATGTGATTGGCTGTATCATCATTCTTGGAATCAATTTTGATTTTATTCTTCCGGCTTTGCAGAAAATTGTCACCCTGGCATTTACACCGGGAGCAGCAGCCGGCGGTCTTGTGGGAAGAGGAATTATGATGGCGATGCAGTATGGTATTGCCAGAGGTCTTTTTTCCAATGAATCCGGTATGGGTTCTGCACCAATCGCAGCGGCGGCAGCACAGACGAGAAACCCGGTTCGTCAGGCGCTGGTTTCCAGTACCGGAACTTTTTGGGATACGGTAGTGGTATGTGCGATGACGGGTCTTGTACTTGTGACAAGTATTATGAAAAATCCGGCCATTGATATGAGCAATGTGACGGATGGCGGTGTTCTTACAACACTGGCATTTAGTCAGATTCCGGTGCTTGGACCGGTGATTCTCGTAATCGGTATCATTTCTTTTGCATATTCTACTGTGCTTGGATGGGCTTATTACGGAGAACGATGCGTGGAATATTTTGCGGGCAAAAAGGGTCTGATTCCTTATCGTGCCATTTATATTGTGATTGCTGCAATTGCACCTGTAGCATCTTTGAATCTGGTATGGACGATCGCAGATATTTTGAATGCGCTGATGGCAATTCCAAACTTGATTGCTGTACTGTTACTTTCTCCTGTGATTGTACAAGAAACGAAAAAATATATCGATCATCTGGACGAAAAGGATACGACGGAAATTCCGGTAATTGATGAATAAGAACATCATGTTCTGGCGGCTGGCAAATTTTGTCAGCCGTTTTTTGCAGTATGCATTCGTCAAGAAAAAAAACTTTTATTTTTGTGTTACATTTGGTATAATAAC
>JALFVM010000116.1 GCA_022787145.1 Lachnospiraceae bacterium
CGTGTTACAGAAAAAGAAGAAGTCGTACCAGCTCTTGAGAAAGCACTTGCTTTGAACAAACCGGTTGTGATTGACTTCTTTATCGATAAAGATTTAAAAGTATTCCCGATGGTACCGGCTGGTGCTAATATTGAGGATGCATTCGATCAGGAGGATTTATAAAATGTTTAAATATAGTTGCTTAAACCCGATCGCGGAGACTGGGTTAGAGATGTTTTCTGACCAATACGAGAAAACAGAAAATCTGGAGGAAGCAGATCTTGTACTGGTCCGCAGTGCAAAAATGACAGAGATGGAACTTCCATCCTCTGTCGTTGCAATCGGAAGAGCTGGTGCAGGTGTCAATAATATTCCAATTCAGGATTGTGCGGCAAACGGTGTTGTTGTGTTTAATACACCGGGTGCGAATGCCAATGGTGTAAAGGAACTGGTACTGGCAGGAATGCTGCTGGCATCCCGTGACATCGTCGGCGGTATTGAATGGGTTGAGCAGAACGAAAACGAGGCAGACATAAGCAAGCTGGCTGAGAAGAAGAAAAAAGCATTTGCCGGATGTGAGATCAGCGGTAAGAAGCTGGGTATCATCGGTCTGGGTGCTATCGGAGCTATGGTTGCAAATGCGGCCGTACATCTTGGCATGGATGTTTATGGATACGATCCATATATCTCCATCGATGCAGCATGGAATCTGTCAAGAAGCATCAAACACATCAAATCTGTGGATGAGATTTACGAGCAGTGTGATTATATCACTATCCATGTTCCTCTTCTCGACAGCACAAAGAAAATGATCAACAAAGAGGCGATTGATAAGATGAAGGACGGTGTTGTTCTTCTGAACTTTGCCCGTGATCTTCTTGTAGACGAAGAGGCGCTGGTTAAGGCATTGGAATCTGGAAAAGTGAAAAAATATGTGACAGACTTTGCTAATCCGACAGTTGCAGGTACTCCTGGAACACTGGTTACGCCGCATCTTGGAGCTTCCACAGAGGAAGCAGAGATTAACTGTGCGGTGATGGCTGTCAAAGAACTTTGTGATTTTATGGAAAACGGCAATATTAAGAATTCTGTAAACTTCCCGAACTGTGATATGGGAACCTGCTGTGTTGCGGGACGTCTTGCCATCACACACAAAAACATCCCGAACATGATCAGCCAGTTTACCAAGATTCTTGGTGACGACGACATGAACATTGCGGATCTGACAAATAAGAGCCGCGGAGAGTATGCGTACACCTTAATCGATCTGGAAACAGCAATTTCTTCGAAAGTTGTTGCAGAGCTGGAGAAGATTGACGGCGTTTCCAGAGTTAGAGTTGTAAAATAAAAAATGAAGAGTAGGATGAAAAGAAAAAGGAATCGAAGGAAACCTACTTTCCTGAAACAATTCCGCAGAATGAAAAATATACATAAGATCATAACCTCCATTCAGAAACATCAGGAGGTCTATCTGAACGGACTGTATGCACTGTTTTATGGAATCGGCCGGTTCTTTAAGAAAACTTCATAGATAAAATCAGGGCTGCCGCGATTGCGGGAGTCCTTTTTCGTGTCGTAAGGGCACCATTTTCCTGGTCAATGGAACACTTTCCAACGGCAAGGTTTTCGAGTCGCTTATTTCCGGAGTTTTTCTCATGCCCCTGCTCATCTGGGAGGGATACCACCACACAGGCATGTCGATTTTCTTGCTTTTTCTGCGCAGCTTATGGATTGCTCTTGACGCAAACTCGCACACGGTGCTCAAACAGTGCGTCGCGAGCAATCGCTATGCTCGAAAAATCTGCGAAAATTTCTCCAAATGCCTGTGTAGTGGTATCTCTCCCAGGTGAGCGCAGGTCATGAAGAAAACTCCTATGTTCTTATAAATGATGCAAATTTTGAAAAAAACATCAAATTTTACACGCTCTTTTGTTTGGTATATCGTTCAACAAAAAGCACTGCCAATAAAGTAGAACGGCCCATTTGCACAGATTGACAACTTTCCATAATCAAAGTGCGGATATCTCCGCTTCCGAGGGCAGACCTTTGGCAGATTTTCGACGGATTGGCGAGCATAGCGATTGCTTTGCAAACACTGTTTGAGCACTCTGTGCGAGTTTGTTTGTAAAGCAATCTATCGGCGGCGCAGCCAGACAAGAAAATCAACAGGTTGCCAGCGGAAGCGGAGATATCGCACTTGATATAGAAAACCTTCCCTGTGCAAATGGCCGTTCGGAAACCCTCAATCCCAACCTTGACGTTGGGATTCTGTCACGTTGACCAGGAAAAGCGGTGTACATACAACCCGAAAAACAGGAATTTGAGGGCACAAAAAAGGAGCCATCGCGTTAATTGCGATGACTTCCAAATGGTTTTCAGATATTTATTTGCGGCTGGCGATGAAATCCAGTACTTCCTGTTTTTCCGGCATAACGCGAAGTGCACCTTTGCGTGTCGTAATCAAGGAAGCACCTGCGTTGGCGAATGTGATCATTTCCAGAAGCTGCTCATCCGTCAGATTTTCCAGACCATGCTCCAGCACATAATTCAAAATACTTGCACAGAAGGTATCTCCGGCACCAGTTGTCTCAATGGTGTTTTCCTGCAGGAACGGAGCTGCTTCCACGATACGGCCGTCATAGTAAGCGCGGCTTCCTTCTTTGCCCATTGTAACAAGAATCAGCGGAATATCAAAACGCTCACGGATTTTTGCTACACCTGCAGTATAGTCATTTGTTCCTGTCATAAATTCTACTTCGTTGTCACTGATTTTCAGAACATCACACTGTGACATACCGTACTCGATCTCTGCTTTGGCATCATCTAAATTTTTCCACAGAGGCTCTCTTAAATTCGGGTCGAATGTAACGATCAGGCCGTTTTCTTTTGCTACCTGGATGGCGTGGCGTGTTGCCTCGCGAACACCTTCATGCGTAGAAGAAAGTGTTCCGAAATGGAAAATACGGGAAGATTTAATCAGTTCGTCCTGTACTTCCTCTTTGGTCAGCATCATATCGGCACCTGGATTGCGATAGAAAGAGAAATCTCTGTCTCCGTCCTCAAATGTATGTACGAAAGCCAGTGTCGTATGTACTTCCTCATCCATAACAAGGTTGCGTGTATCAATACCAACTTCTTCCAGAGAATCTTTCAGACGTCTGCCGAACATATCATTTCCAACTTTGCCGATAAACGCCGTTTTTTTACCTAATTTTGTAAGCATAGCCAAAACGTTACAAGGTGCTCCGCCAGGATTTGCCTCAAAAAGCTGATTCCCCTGATCACTGATGCCGTTTTCTGTAAAGTCAATCAAAAGTTCTCCTAATGTAACGACGTCAAATTGTTTTTTTTCCATGAATGTTACCTCCTAGTTATAAATTATCTTAGTACTACTGTAGCCTATCTTATTGTTTTTGTCAAAGAGTTTTACATTTTCC
>JALFVM010000129.1 GCA_022787145.1 Lachnospiraceae bacterium
TATGATAACTGGGATTCCCTTAATATGTTCCAAAACGCCTTCGCCGTCAAGCCCTGGAAGAACCAAATCCAACAATATCAGATCGGGCTTGTTTTGTTGAAGCAGATATAACGCTTCCGTTCCGGAATATGCCCGAAGAACGCGAAATCCCTCCTTCATTAAAATCTCTGTTATCATGTCTCCAGTCAATACATTATCTTCAATTACCGCTATTGTTTCCATAACACACCTCGTAATAAAGTATTTCTTTCAACGTATATAATAGAACAGGCAAAAGAAAGTAAAAAAGGCTTACCAAGTATCTCTATCTGATAAGCCTCAATCTCATATATTATATAAAACAGCATACCTAAAGGAGGTATATTTCCATTCTTTTTCGCCTTTGTCATTATTCACAAAGTACATTATACAATGTCGTTTCAAGTAAAGTCAATGAAAAAACCAAACTTTCGTTCGACAGTATTCGACATTTTTTTATTGAGCAAAAGCAGGCTTATCTCCTATCTGTTCTTCTTCTGCAAGATAAGAAACAACCATTTTTACAAATTCACTGTTTGTTGGTTTGCAAAGCAAAGGATGACCGGCAATCTCATCCATCCCTTTTCTGTTTGTTTCCCAGCAGATGTTAATCACCGTACGGACATTGCGTTCGATATTCATAGGTGTCGTTTCGTATTTTCTCGCCAGATACGGATAAATATCTTTCGTAATCTTGAGCGACGATTCCCGAGAATCCATTGCCAGACGAATCGCATCCGTCAAAAAAAAGTATCCATTGTATTTCGAAGTAACCCCAAGTTTTCTAATTATTCCATATATATTTTTCATTCCTCTTATCCTTTCCCTTTCTTACATTATGTAAATATTCATTCTGTCCTTCTTATATACTGCGCAGCCTGGAACAAAATTTACTTTGTATTCATATTAGCCGATAAATTCCAAAAAACGGTAAAGAAACTCGTCAAGATTTCGTCAAAATATTGGTAAAGTTTTTGTAAAGTACCTCCTCTTCACACAAAAACAGGGAGATGGCAGCTCTATTTTGAACTACCATCTCCCCGTTTTGAGGCTGCCGTTTCCCGATATCCCATACTTTTTGCCTTATATCTGTTTTTGTTATCTTCTCGCCAGTTCTCTCGTGATTTCTTCCCAGGTAACATCTTTTTCTGCCATAAGCACCATCACATGATACAGGAAATCAGAAATCTCGTATTTGATCTCTTCTTTGTCTGGATTTTTAGCTGCAATGACAATCTCTGTACACTCTTCACCAACTTTTTTGAGAATCTTGTCAATTCCCTTATCAAACAGATAATTTGTGTAAGAGCCTTCTTTTGGATGTACCTTTCTGTCAAGAATGACATCGTACACATCCTGGAAGACACGAAGCGGATTCGTATCGTCATACTCTTTCTTCATCAGCTCATTGAAAAAGCAGCTGCGGTTTCCTGTATGGCAGGCTGCACCGATCTGATCCACTTTTGCCAGAATCGTATCTTTGTCGCAGTCAATCGTCAGCGATTTTACATACTGAAAATGTCCGGAAGTCAAGCCCTTCATCCAAAGCTCGTTGCGGCTTCTGCTCCAGTAGGTCATTTTGCCGGTCTTAAGAGTCACATTGTAAGCCTCTTCATTCATATAAGCCAACATCAGCACTTCATCCGTCTTATAGTCCTGTACAATGACAGGAACCATACCATCGCTGTTAAGCTTAAATTCAGACCATGGAATCTTGCTCTCGTAAACTTTTACCGGAATACCTTTTGCTTTGCATTTCTCTTTGAATTCCATCAGTTCCACGTCCAGGCGGCTTACGTAAGCACCGCTGATACCGTCTACATTCTTCAGACTTTCCATCGTATCCTCTTCATTTCCCTGATTGATATGCAAGATTACAGGAATGGTAGAAATTGCGCCAATATCCTCCTGCATATTGTCAAGAGCCAGTACTTCGCAGGCATACTCTTCAATCAGTTTCTGATTGTCTGTAAACTCAGACAGTTCTGAAATGCTGACTACAATCTTATCTTTTCCGAATTTTTTGGATACTTCTTCAATAATATCAATATTGCTTTGTTTGGAAAAATTCAATACTGCTTTGGCGCAGCCTGCATAGAGCAGTTTTTTCACATCTTCCATGCGTTTGACATTACCTGCGCCAATGACAGGGACTTCTGCCGCTGCACAGATTTCTTTAATTTTTCCGATTGCCTCCTCGTGCTCCTGATCACCGCTTGAAAAGTCAAGCACCAACAGCTCATCGGCACCGTGGTCACTGTAAAAACGAGCCAGTTTCTCCACGTCTCCGCTGTCAAAGATATTTTTCTGTCCCCAGCCTGTCACAGCCTGTCCTTTTAACAGATACAGACAGGGAATCATCAATTTTTCATTCATTGTTCTTCTCCTTTGTTATAAGGTGCCTTTCGTAGAAAGTACATCCGTAATTCTCGGATCAAACATAGTCGCCTGATCCAGCGCTTTCGCAAAACTCTTAAACATCGCCTCTGCGATATGGTGGTCATTTCCTCCGGACAGAACCTTTAAGTGAAGATTCATGCCTGCAGTATAGGAAATAGCGTAGAAAAATTCTCGAACCATCTGGGTAGACATATCTCCCATTTTGTCTCCCGAAAACGCTCCGTCAAACACAAAATAAGGACGTCCCGACAAATCTACTGCACACAACACAAGCGTCTCATCCATCGGGAGAATGCAGCTTCCGTATCTGCAAATTCCTTTCTTGTCTCCAATCGCCTCTTTGATTGCTGTTCCGAGCACGATTCCGGTATCTTCAATCGTATGATGATCATCCACCTGAAGATCCCCATTTACGCGAAGCCAAAGGTCAAACAGACCATGGCGGGTAAAACCGTCCAGCATGTGGTCAAAAAAGCCCACACCACTTTGAATATCCGCTTTTCCGGTTCCATCTACGCGATACGTCAGTTGAATCTGTGTTTCTTTTGTATTTCTCTCTACCGTTGCTTCTCTGTTCATGTCTTTGTCCTCTTTAAATCACAGTCTTCAAATTCTGAATAATCTTGCGGATTCGCTCATCTTCCATCTTCATACTTACCTGATTTACCACCATTCTTGCAGACAATGGACAGACCTCTTCCAGTACATCCAAACCATTTTCGCGCAGAGTCGTTCCCGTCTCCACAATGTCTACGATTACCTCAGACAGACCTACGATTGGGGCAAGCTCAATCGAACCATTCAGCTTGATAATCTCTACGGTCTGATGTTTTTTATTGTAAAAATAGTCTTTTGCAATATTTGGATATTTTGTTGCAACACGAATCAACTGGTTATGCTCCAGAAGTTCTTTTGCAGATTTCGGACCGCAGACACACATTCTGCATTTTCCAAATCCCAAATCCATCACCTCGTAGAGCTTTCTTCCCTCTTCAAGAATCGTATCTTTTCCTACGATACCAATATCTGCTGCTCCATATTCCACATAAGTAGGTACGTCCGGTCCCTTTGCGAGGAAAAATCGCAGTTTGAGTTCCTCATTTACAAATATCAGTTTACGTGAATCTTTATCTTTCATCTCTTCGCAGGTAATGCCGATTTTTTCAAACAACTGCAGTGTTGTGCTCGCCAGACGTCCCTTGCCAAGAGCAAATGTTAAATATCTCATCTTAAGCCTCTTCCTCCCTAATCATCTTTACTTTTTTGCCTTCACGGCGCAGACTCTGTGCCTTTTGCACAGCCTCTTTCAGATTGTTTTCGTCATAGGAAATGTAAGATACCTCCTCATTTACCTCAATTGCAATATTCTGACGGTTCAATGCATTCATCAGATTTTCCAGTGGAAGCGCAAAACCAATTGCAGGGGAAGATTTTCCAAAATACTGCAGCAAATGATCGTATCGTCCCCCTTTTACAACAGCTTCACCCGTTCCATAGGTAAATGCCTGGAAAATAATTCCCGTATAATAATGGTATTTGCTCAACATACCCAAGTCAAATGAAATATACTTCTCACATCCATAGTAAGACAAAATTTTGTAAATCTCTTCAAGTCGGCTGATCGCTGCACGTGCTTTTTCATTAGAAGTCAGTGATTTTGCCTCCTCCAGAATCTCAATTCCTCCAAACAGCTGCGGAAGACGAAGGAAAATCTGTTTCAATTCCTCTTTCATCGGCTGCTCTTCAATCAATTCTTCCACACCAAAATAGTTTTTCTGTGAAATCAGAGAACGGAGTTCATTTACCGTCTCCTCAGACATTTTTGCTTCTTCCACGATTGCCTTAAAAAACTCT
This sequence comes from Lachnospiraceae bacterium, assembly GCA_022787145.1. Taxonomy (GTDB): domain Bacteria; phylum Bacillota; class Clostridia; order Lachnospirales; family Lachnospiraceae; genus JALFVM01. The sequence goes on from JALFVM010000129.1 coordinate 4,273, forward strand.
ACTTCTCCTACACTGACCTGAAATTCAGTCAGACCAGACGCTTTTAAAACGTCAACAACAAGAGCGAGTACTTCCGCATCGGCTGCCGCAGAGCCATCACCGAAGAACTCCACCCCCATTTCTGTTGCCTCTCTGAGGCGTCCGCGATAGCTGTTAATATTCTGGAAAGTACTTCCGGAGTAACACAGGCGAATCGGGTTCTTCTCCTCCATAAAATACATGGAAACCGCTCTTACGATTGACGGCGTAAAGTCGGGACGCAGTGCCAGTGTGTTTCCTTCTTTATCAAAAAATTTATACAGCTCTCTTGACGGTGTCGTTCCAATCTCACGGCTGAAAACATCAAAATATTCAAAAGACGGTGTCTCAATGTCTTCGTATCCATAAGACTGCAGCACCTGATGAAGTTTCTGTTTCAAAACCTGTTTCTTCGCGCATTCTCCATTGTAGACATCTCTGACACCTTCCGGTGTATGAATCATTCGTTCCATTCTTCTTCTCCCTTTGCTTTAACATATTACAGTGCTAATGTGTTAGCACAGAAAAATCTTACTGGTATTATATCCAAATACAGAACTGCTGTCAATCCCTCAATTCCAAATCTTTCTGAATCCCCTCCAGATAAGGAATAAAAATTCCTCCAACATTCTGCTCCAGATAAAAATCAGAACAAAGCTCCGACTTTCGAAAACTCTTTCTGCCTCCCTGTTCCATACGCTGCCAGAAGCGCATCATCTCCTGATACGTCATATAGTAGATTTCATCCGTAACAGAAAAATAAATCAAAAGAAATGCAATTCCTCCCTGATGCTCCATATTGGTCATAAAATCCACCTGATGCTCATGGAGATTTTGCAGATGAAACACATTCTGGTGGCATTCCTTTGCATCAAAACACACAGGAATCCCCTGCACCGCACCGATATAATCCACGGTACTTTTTTTCTCAAAATATGCCAGCGTAATTTGATGATGTTCTTTGTCTATCTTAATCGGTGTAATCGGCGTGGGAATTTTCTGAATCAATGCCAGTCCCTTCTCCAGATAAAGCTCATTGCTTTTATTAATCAAATCTTCCAGAAAGGAGCCTCGCAATCCCCTGGACTTCCACATGCCCATAATCACTTCTCCTAATTCATTAATTTAATTGAAGGATAGTATCGCAGCACAGCTTTTCCTACGATCTGATCCTCGCGAACATACGTATTCTCCCAAAAACGGGAATCTTTTGAACAGTTTCTGTTATCACCAAGCATAAAGTAACAGCCTTCGGGCACCGTATAAGGACCAAAATCGCCGATTGGAGTCTCCGGGCAGAAAGAATCATCCAGCGGCGTCTTTTTTCCATCGATATAGACTTTTCCATTGACAATATTGATCGTCTCTCCTGGAAGGCCAATAATACGCTTGATATAAAGCTCTTTTTGCTCCGGATCATCCGGGTACTTGAAAATCACAATATCAAAACGCTCCGGCTCGTTCCATTCATAGGCAAGACGAAAGCCAAAAATCCTGTCTCCTGTCATAATTGTTTTTTCCATAGACTCTGATGGCACAAGCGCATTGATCAAGATAAAATTATTAACAATCAGCACAAATACCACCGCAAAAACAATGACTTTCACATAATCCAATACTTCACTGAGCACGGCGTTTTTTTTCTTTTCCTCCATTTATCATACTCTCCTCTGGTAAGTTCTCTCCCCGCAATATTTTAGCAAAATCATCTGGGAGAGGTGCAAAAAAACTTTTTCCTCCGATTTTCAGCTCATCTGTCTCCATATCTGGAAATTCCAGATTCCAGGCATGCAAAAGCTGCCTTTTCAATCTGTATTTTTGACGGAACTGCTGGTTAACAGTCACATTTCCATACTTTGTATCACCAATAATCGGATGACCGATACTAGACAAATGACTTCTGATTTGATGGGCACGCCCAGTCACAAGCAACACTTTGCACAACGTGACTGCTCCATTATTCCCGAGCGGTTCATAAACCGTTTCAATAAAAACAGCGTCTTCCACCTGCGAAGGATAAATTCTGACGATATTTCGATTGTTGTCTTTTTTTAAGAACCCCCTGATTGACTGTTTTTCCTTTAAAACCCCTTTTACCAGACACAAATAATATTTATGTACACTTCGGTTTCGAATCAGATCTGACAACTGCTGCAAAGCCGGCAGTGTCTTTCCTGCTATGAGCAGTCCTGACGTGTTGCGATCCAGCCGATTGCAGATTCCTGGCCGAAACGTACGAAGCTGCTTTTGGCTAATCGCCTGTGTATCCAAAAGATAACTGATCATTTGTTCCACCATCGACTCTTCTTTTGCATCCTGTCTCTGCGAGAGCACCCCAGCCGGTTTGTTTATCAGCAGCACATCTTCGTTTTCAAAGATAATATCAAGATTTTGTCTGGTACGGCAAAATTCCTTTCGTGAAAACTTTTCAAATGTCTCATCACTGAGAAAAAATTTTACCTCATCCTGCTCCTTGAGAATTTCGCTGCCGGATGCTTTTTTTCCGTTCAGCGTAATATTTTTCTTACGCAGCATTTTATACAGAAAGCTTTTTGGAGCCTCCGCCAACACTTTGGCAAGATATTTATCCAACCTCTGCCCCGCTTCATTTCTGCCAATATTCATCGCTTTCATCGTTTTTCCCTCTATAACGAAATCGCCAGGATTGTGTGCTTGATCAATTCATTTCTGCTCAGATTTGGATAGCGTTCATCCGGTGTAAAACGAATATCTTTTTCCAGTGCTTCTCTGTTTTTTTGCAGAGACTCAAGGCGATCCAGATAAGGCTGCAAATCTCTGAGAATTTTCACATTGACTCGATACCCATTCTGATGAAGAATTTTCTGCACCTGCGATGCCGTGTACTTTACGTCTATTTTTGGATCATGGCTGTATCCGACCACCTCATTGCCGCAGATGGCAAATGCATCCACATAACTGCTTTTTTCCTGAGAAGTCAGATAGAGTTCGTATGCCATTGTCAACTCTCCTGCATGTTCATGAATTAGCTGATACTCCTCCTGCGGCAAAGATTTCTGCATCCATACCATAATCAGATTCACCATGGAACGACATGCGGGCAGACAGCCCACAATTGAAATCACTGTCAGTACAGTTTCCCGTTTTCCATAATAAAGCAGCCCTCCAAAAAAGACTGCAAGGGGAATCGCAAACAGTCCCAGTGTAATCAACAGCCTTCTTTTCTTTTCCTGCTGAAAATATCCATAATTACCTTTGTTTGACTTCATTCCATCACTTCCTGTTTTTCTTTTTGTGTACATTACGAATTGTTTTCTTCTTCTGTTTTCTTTCTTCCTTCTGTCTGGATGCCGTCTTGACAGCCTCTCCTTTTTTCGGTCGAATCAGACATTTTCGGTCAAATCCGATTAAATCTTCCCGGCCTGCCAGTGTCAGACCTTCCCGCACCAGTGCTTCATTGGCAGGATTGCGATACTGAATCAATGCTCTTTGAATCGCTTTTTCATGAGGATTGCGCGGAACATAAACAGCCTCTCCTGTCAGAGGATGCATTCCTGTGTAATACATACAGGTAGAGACTGTAGACGGTGTCGGATAAAAATCCTGCACCTGTTCCGGCATAAATCCCATATCGCGGACATATTCCGCCAATGCTACTGCATCTTTCATCGTACATCCCGGATGAGAACTCATAAAATACGGCACTGCATACTGCTTTTTGCCGATTGCCTCTGTCTCTTCTTTGAATTTTTTTACAAAACGCTCATACACATGATGCGCCGGTTTTCCCATACAGCTAAGCACCGCATCCGAGACATGCTCCGGAGCTACACGAAGCTGCCCGCTCACATGATGCGCAACCAGCTCTCTTAAAAAAGCCGGATTCTTATCTGCGAGCACATAATCAAAGCGGATTCCTGACCGGATAAATACTTTTTTCACACCAGGAACGCCTCTTAGCTTATGCAAAAGTTCCAGGTAATCTTCATGATCTGCCTCCAAATTGGGGCAGGGCTTCGGAAAGAGACACTGCCTTTTGCTGCAGACACCATTTTCCAGCTGCTTTTTGCAGGAAGGATGACGAAAATCAGCCGTCGGTCCTCCCACGTCATGAATATACCCTTTAAAGTCCTTCTCCTGTGTGCAGGCTTTTGCCTCTGCAAGAATGGATGCATGGCTTCTCACCTGCACCGTCCTTCCCTGATGAAACGTCAGGGCACAGAAATTACAGCCGCCAAAACATCCGCGGTTGCTGGTAAGACTAAATTTAATCTCGTCAAAAGCAGGAATCCCGCCCAATTTATCATAAGACGGATGCCAGGTACGCTGATAAGGCAGGGCATAGACATCGTCCATCTCCATCGTCGTCAAAGGTCTTGCGGGCGGATTCTGTACTACATATCCCTGTGCTCCATAGCTTTCCACCAGCGGTTTTGCTGTATGAGCATCTGTGTTTTTATATTGAATCTTATAACTGTCTGCATAAGCGCTTTTATCTGCGCAGATTATATCATAATCCGGAAGACGAATTCCGTCCTGCACAGAAGACACATCTTTGGTACAGTAGGCAGTTCCCGCAATAAAGGTAAGATCCTTTACTGCCAAACCGCTGTTTAATGCATCTGCAATTTCTACAATCGAATGCTCACCCATTCCATAGGAAATCAGATCCGCACCACAATCCATCAAAATGGAGCGACGTACCTTATCATCCCAGTAATCATAATGAGCCAGTCGACGCAGACTTGCCTCAATTCCGCCCAGAATCACCGGGGTATCCTTAAATGTCCTTCGAATCAAATTGCTGTATACAATACAGGCACGATCCGGTCTTCGTCCCATGACGCCTCCCGGAGTGTAAGCATCTTTCTGCCTGTGTTTTTTGGAAACCGTATAATGATTGACCATAGAATCCATATTTCCAGCTGACACAAGAAAAGCCAGACGAGGTTTTCCAAGTATTGCAATACTGGCATCATCCTTCCAGTCCGGCTGCGATATGATTCCCACTTTATATCCATGACTTTCCAAAAGCCGGCTGATAATGGCCGGCCCAAAGGAAGGATGATCCACGTAGGCATCCCCAATCACATATACAAAATCCAGCTGGTCAATTCCAGCCTCTTTCATCTCCTTCTGACTCATCGGTAAGAATAAGTTTTTCATTTACAACTCCTCAAATGTTCCATTTAAAATATCCTGATAGGAATCAATATAATAATCCGCCAGTCTTCTCTTCTCCTGGCGATAAGGAATGCTATAGGAATCCTCCACCGCACAAGTCGTCATACCTGCTGCGTTTCCTGCCATAATTCCTACAGGAATATCTTCAAAAACAATACAATCCTTTGGATCTATTTGCAGTCTTCTGGCCACCTCCAGATAAACATCCGGTTCTGGCTTTCCTTTTTCTACTTCACAGCAGGTAAGCACCACAGAAAAAAGCTGTCGAATCCCATGTGCCTCTAAAGCTGCATTCACCAACTGGATACTGTTGCTGGATGCCACTCCAAGCTTAAATCCCTGCTCATGCAGATACTGGACAAACTCCACCGCACTGTCTTTTGCGGGAACCTCATATAAATATTTATCCATAGCCATGCGGTTCCATTCCTCTTTGATGGAATCTAAGGCCTCCAAAAGTCCAAAACGTTTTTTAAAATAAACGGCAACCTCTGAAAAAGATAGCCCCTCTATTTCCTGCTGCAGATCCTCGGGAACCTCCAAATGAAGTTTCCCGAGGTATTCTACATCAATGTCTTTCCAGATTCCCATAGAATCTACAAGAGTTCCATCCAAATCAAAAATAACTGCTTTTTTATCTTTCAGCATTTGTAAATCCTCTAATCTCCTATGTAATCGTAGGTGACAGCCTGTGCACGATATCCTTCTGAGATAATATCCAGCTGTCGATGAAAACGTTCCAGTTGCTGCAAGTCATTCGTTTTATAGACACGGAAAAATTCTTCCTGTATCTTCATAATCTCCTGCCGGCTGGAATATTTATACAGGTTCTCAATATTATTCAAAATATTTGCCACAAGATTCGTCTGCATCTGCGAAGAATTCTGTGCATCCATAATTTCATTTCGCACAGACGACATCTCATGATCCAGAGAAATAATCGCATCTGCAGCTTTGCTCAGCCGTTCTGCCACATGAGGCGGCATATTTCCCTTATATTTATATTGAAGCGAATGTTCAATCGTAGCCCAGAAATTCATGGCCAGTGTACGAATCTGAATTTCAGCCTGAAGCCGCTTCGGGCCGTCTAGAGTTTCCACTGTATAATAGATAATAATATGATAGCTGCGATACCCGCTTTCTTTCATATGTGTCAGATAATCCTTTTCGGATTTTATCTCCATATCCGTGCGTTTCTTGATGATTGATGCAACCACATCAATATCTTCCTCAAACTGACAGATAATTCGAATTCCTGCAATATCCTCTATTTCCTGCTCCAGTCGTTCCATGGGAATCTGCTTTCTCTGCATTTTCTCTAGGATACTGTAAATACTTTTTACTCTTCCTGTTACCTGCTCTATGGGGCAATACAGATCTTTTTCCCGATGTTCACGCATCATATGGTTGAATTTTAATGTGATTTCTCGTACAGCCAGCTCGTATGGACTTAATATATTGCGCCATAATTGTATTTCCATACTTCTCTCTCCTTACATTTTTCCATACTTTATTCAGTATATCATAAATCTGGCAAATGTGCCCGTCAATATGAATACTTTACATTTTTTTTATAAATATACCGAAGAATTCCATAAGGATTTACACTAAGTTCCCGGTTCGTTGTCGTCTGTATATAAATTCCCAGATGCAGATGCACCGGAAATTTCCCCGTTGTACCTTCTCTCCCATATCCACTGTTTCCCATATAGCCAAGAATTTCCCCGGCAGACACAAAATCTCCCACCTGAAATTCCTTTTCATAAGAATTCAGATGGGCATAGTAATAATAACCACCCTGAGGGGCACGAATCCCAATCCGATACCCACCCAGCGGCAGCCACCCGATTTTTTCTACAGTTCCTTTTGTCATGCTGCATACAGGGTAATATCCGCTGATATTTTCCTGTCCGAAAATATCACAGCCTTCATGCTGGCGATGACCGCCGTAATCTCTGGCACTCATCCATGTATCTTCCCAAAAAACAGTTTCTGATACAACCGGAAAGTATGTTACATCTGCCCATACGGCCTCATACGCATCCAGCATCTGCTTGTATTCTCTGTTTTTATACAAAATCAGTAAATGATCATCGCTCAAAGTCTGTTGAGGCTCATAATCCTGCAGCAGCATAGAGACAGTCAAAATCCTGGCGATGTCTGTTTCTTTGCATTGCCACAGCTGATTTAAAAACGTTTCACAGCATTGTTGTTTTCGAAATTTGTCTGATTCCAGATCTCTGATTGTAATTTTTGATACCATACTTCGATTGCGGATACAAGCCAAAAGACTAAAATTCAGACCAATCAGTAAAACTGTAATCACAAGCCGTTTTAACTCCTTCATACCTGAATAATATATGCAGATACAAAAAATTCTATGACTTTACTTTAATTCTTTCAGTACCTCCAGCAGGTATTCATAATTTCTCTTCACAGAAGGAATACTCAGTCGTTCCTCCACCGTATGAATTCCCTTAATATCCGGTCCCATTGATACACAGTCCAGGTCATCAATATTCTCATAGAAAATACCGCACTCCAGACCGGCATGCAATGCCTGAATGGATGGTTTTTTCCCATACATTTTTTCGTAAACCTCTGACATGACACTCTGAAGTCTGGAATCTGCGCGGTACTCCCAGGCCGGATAAATGCCGGAAACCGTATATTCCCCACCCAGCATTTCTGTCAAATAACCAATTTTGCCGGAAATATAATCTCTTGCTGAGGCCAGAGAACTTCTCGGTGCTGAGGAAGCGACCAGGCTGTCTTCTGTCAGCTCCAACACACCGATGTTGTTTGATGTTTCTACCAATCCAGGCAAAACACCACTCATTTTCTGCACTCCATTTGGAATGTTGATCAGATAAAAAATAATCTTTTCCATATCCGTCGGATGAACCACCAAATCGGTTGTCTCATCGCCGATTGTGACAGAAATTTCCAAATGTTCTTCAATCCCTGCATACTCTTTCTGAAATTCCTCTTCCAGACGTGCAGCCTCGCACTTTAACAGTTCCACCTCATCCGGATGAACCAGAAGCGTACAGCCGCATGTTCTGGTAATCGCAGTCTCCTTACTTCCTCCATCCAGACGCACAAGCCGAACCTGCATGTTCTCTTTCAGTGCAAACCAAATTCGTGCCATGAGGATATGTGCATTAGCTCCATTTTTATAAATTTCCGCACCGGAATGTCCACCCATCAGTCCTTTTACACAAATGTCACATGCAATGCCGCTTTCCTTTTGAAAACGTACCGGAAGCTCACTTGTAGCAGTCATGCCGCCGGCACAGGAAATATAGAAAATTCCTTCCTCCTCAGAGTCCAGGTTAATCATTGTTTTTGCGTGAAGCTGGCTAAAATCAAGTGCACCTGCTCCCAGAAGGCCAATTTCCTCATCTACCGTCAAAACCACCTCAAGCGGAGGGTGCGCCAATGTATCATCCTCCAAAATTGCCAGAGCATACGCAACCGCAATTCCATCATCACCGCCCAAAGTCGTATCTCTCGCACGAATAAATTCATCTTCAACAAAAAGGTCCAGCCCGTCTTTTTCAAAATCATGACTGCTTGAATCCTTTTTCTCACAAACCATATCCATATGGCCCTGTAAGATTACTGGTTGGCTGTCTTCGTATCCTTCACTTGCTGACTTACAAATAATTACATTATTGCTGTCATCCTGCACACAGGGAAGCTTGTGATCCTTTGCAAATTTCACCAGATAATCACTGATTTCTTTTGTATTTCCGGAACCATGAGGAATGTTACAAATTTCCTCAAAATAGTAAAATACTCTTTCTGGTTTTAACCCTTCTAATACTGCCATAAAACATTCTCCTTTAAATTCATTATTTGATGTAAGTGCCAAAAGTAAAAATTGCGACTGTGCTTGCACAAAAGAGCAATTTTTACTTATTGGCACGCCGAACACCGAAGACGGAATGAAATGCGTTCATAGCACATTTCATGAGAGTCTGAGGTGTTCGAGGATTGTGAGAATTGCGAAGCAATGGAACAATCCGATTACATCAAGTGAGTGGCAAAAGCTACTTTTGACACTCACATCATTATTTTATTTTGGCATAACTCATAAATAAATACAAGGTTCATATACTGTAAAAAAGAAAAGGAGTATGACAAAAACAGTGAAAAAAGGAAAAAATTTTCTTCTGAAACTTCTTTTGCTTCTTTTTGTCTCTTACCTTCTCTTTGCTCCGGCCAAAGCACTGGAAGGTTCTAAGCGTGGGCTTTTGCTGTGGTTTCATACCATCCTTCCAACCTTGCTTCCTTTTATGATTGTCTCTGATCTTTTCATGCACACCAGAATCATTACAAAACTGATTCGACCTTTTTCTCCTGTATTTCGATATTTTTTCGGACTCAGTCCCTATGGCACCTATGCCTTCCTCGCAGGATTGCTTTTCGGATTTCCTATGGGTGCCAAAATCACGGCTGATCTGTATGAAATGAAAAAAATCACAGGCAAAGAAGCAAACTGTCTGCTGTCCATTGCTAATAATCCCAGCCCTGTATTTTTGGTTACTTACGTATTTCAAGAAGAACTGCACCTTTCTTTTGAAATACGTTCGCTCCTTTTTCTTTTTTACGGAAGCATCTTTGCTACCGTTTTTCTTTTTGGTATTTATCTGAAAAAAGAGACAAAAAATTTCTCATCTTTCCATTCTTTCGCAAAAAAAGAGACATCCCGTCTGCTCTCGCCAGGAGAACTGATTGATGTCTCTATTATGAACGGATTTGAAACCATTGCAAAACTGGGAGGATATATCATCCTCAGTTCCATTGCAGTATCTGCCGTGGAATTTATTCCAGCCTGTCTGTCATACCTCAAGCTCCTGCTGTACGTTACGCTGGAACTTGCTACCGGCATTCATACAATTGCCAGTCTGTCTGCTGCACGCGATTTCAAAATACTGCTCGCACTCTGTTCCTGTGCATCCGGCGGAATCTGTGTCCTGCTTCAGACTTACAGCGTCATACGAAAAACAGATCTCAAAATCGGCTCCTACCTGGCAGGGAAACTCATTCAAACATGCATCACTGCGTTTTTTTTATTCGTTCTCCCCTAAATCATCCAGTTCATCTTCATCCATCATGTTCTGAGAATTGGAAATAGCGGCTGCCTGTGCAGTCTGCGGTGCCAGTTCACGGCGATTGGATGTAATCACATCACTGCATGCACTCAATGCATCCATAAATGTTTTATATTTTACGCCGGCATCATCCAGAGTTGTGGTAATCACATTCTGAATACTTGCCATCATATCATCTGTGTAAGTAATCGCACTGAGACGGATGTTGTTGGCATCCTGTGTTGCATTGTCAAGAATATCCTGTGCCTGTTTGTTAGCACTATTGATTGTCTCATTTGCCTGTGCGTATGCTCTTTGCATCACTTCATGCTCTGTCACCAGCTCCTGTGCCTTTGCCTGTGCCTCTGCGATCATCGCATCTGCCTTCGCCTGTGCATCCTCAAGAATCGCATCCTTATTGCTGATGATCTTCTGATATCTCTTGATTTCCTCAGGTGTTTTCAAACGCAATTCACGAAGAAGTTCTTCCATTTCTTCTTTATTTACAACAATCTTTGTAGTAGATAATGGCTGATATTTACAGCTGTCCACATACTCTTCAATTTCTTCAATAATCTGCTCAATTCTGCTGCTCATAGTACATTCTCCTTATTATCATTATTCCTTTGTTTTCATTGTTCAGCACATTCACAGATACGAATCTACTGAACAGTTACTTTTGTTTATACTTTTCCTGCAGTGCCTCTGCCACAAAAGGAGGTACAAATTTGGAAATATCACCCTGGAATACATTCACTTCCTTTACAATGGTAGAACTTAAATAAGCGTATTCCAAACTTGTAGTCAAAAACATTGTGTCTATGTCAGGTGCAAGGACACGATTTGTCTGCGCCATCTGCAGTTCATACTCAAAGTCTGTCACTGCACGCAGACCTCTCACGATCACCTGAGCACCACAGTCTCTGGCGAAATTAACGGCAAGGCCGCTAAATGCTTGTATTTTTACATTAGGGACATCCTCCGTGACCCTCTTTAGTATATTAACACGTTCTTCCACAGAAAACAACGGACTTTTTGCAGAATTATTTAAAACTCCGACAATGATTTCGTCAAAAAGGCTTCCTGCCCTTCGAATAATATCAATATGACCATACGTAGCCGGATCAAAGCTTCCCGGATATACCGCTATTGCCATTACAGTTCCTTTCTCTCAATAAAAACATGAGCATTCGTCTTGTATTTTTTATATTTCATGATCTGGAAACCCAAATCCTCCAGGTAATCAAATGATGTTTTTAAATCAGCCTCAACAATGATAATCGTGTCCTGTGATACGAGTTTTGAATGGCTTAAATACTCTAAAATTTCTTTCTCAATCTCATTTCCGTACGGCGGATCCATAAAAATACAGTCAAAAGGCTTTTCTCCTTCGAGCATACGCAGTGCACTGGCGGCATCCGCTTTCAAAACAGTCGCATCTTTCTGTAATTTTGTAAAACGCAGATTCTCACCAATGCATTCCACAGCCTTTGGATTTTTCTCAACAAAAACAGCGGCGGCGGCGCCTCTGCTCAAAGCTTCGATTCCTATGGCACCGCTGCCACTGCACAAATCAAGAAATCTGCAATCGCATAAATATGGCTGCAAAATATTGAACAGCGTTTCCTTGGTTCTGTCCGTTGTCGGTCTTGTTTCCAGCCCCGGAAGCGTCTTCAAAGGCAGTCTCCTTGCTTTTCCTGCAATCACTCTCATTTTAAGTTCAGTCTCCAATCCAGGTCTCCACGGGCAAGACCCAAAATCAACAGTTCTGCCGTTGCAATATTCGTCGCTACTGGTATATTATACTGATCGCAGCATCTGGATATCTTCTCAATATCCGGCTCCTTTGGATCAATCATCGCAGGATTATAGAACAAAATAACAAGATCCATATCTCCCCGTTCAACCATCTCCATAAACTGCTTGTCACCGCCAATGCTGCCCGCAAGAAATTTATGAACATGCAGGCTGGTAACTTCCTCAATTCTTCGTCCTGTAGTGCCCGTTGCATAAACTTCGTGCTTTGCGAGAATATTTTTATAGGCAATACAAAAATCTTCAATTAATACTTTCTTACTATTATGTGCAATAATACCTAAGTTCATGGCAACCTCCTATCTTTTTTTCCGTTTCTTATTATAGCAAATTGCCAAATAAAGTGCAATTATTTTTTCATTATTTATACATTATTAATAAATTGTACATAATAAAAAACAAAATTCTTTCTTTATCAAGACAGCAAAAATTGTAAAAAAACAGCACTGCCTTATAACTGTTTCCAATCATAAAGCAGTGCTGCTTTGGATTTTTTGATCCCAGGTCTTCTATCCGACCATAACCGAATACATCTGCACTACATCTGGCTCATACCACCCTGACCAGAAGACATCTGTCTTTCCTGCGCTTCGATCATCTTTTTCACCATATATCCGCCAACAGATCCGTTCTGTTTTGAAGTTAAGTTTCCATTGTAGCCATCGCTCAATGGTACTCCCAGTTCGTTGGCCACTTCAAATTTAAAACGGTCTAACGCACCTTTTGCTTCTGGAACAGCTGCTGTGTTTGAAGATCGATTTGACATATTGTTGCCTCCTTTGTACTTTGTTTTCGTGTTACAATGGTAGTATGCACACATATGTATACGGTTAATCTGGAAGTTTTTAGTATGTCAAAAACATTATATTATAACGGAAAACTTCCTCTTACGTCTTCATTGATCACATAGTAAGCTGCACCCTCATCTACATTCGCATAAACCTTGATATCTTTGATATCCTCTGCTTTCTTACCCATCTCTTCTGTCCAGACTGCTGCTGCTTTGCTGACCAGATCTTTTGCAAGAATATCGTTTCCTGCAAACTGGATATGAACTTCCTTATTCATCTCAGGTGCTGTTTTTTTTGCAGTTGTTTTTCTTGCGGTTGTTTTTCTGGTTGTTGTCTTCGCTGCCGTTTTCTTTGCAGCTGTTTTTCTGGTTGTTTTTTTTGCTGTTGCTTTTTCAGTTACAGTTTCTGGAGCCTCAACTGTCTTCTCGGCTGTCTCCACAACTGGTACCTCAACAAGTGCCTTCTCTGCTGCAGTTCCCACAGTGGTCATCTCTTCTTTGTTCACAGTTGCCTTTGTAGTCATAATTGCCTCCTTACTTGTGCACTTTTTAGATTTCCTGTATAGAATACTACTTTTTATCAAAAAATACAACCGTCTTTTTTGTCTTGGTTCATCGAATAATAAGTGTTATTGTTCACAGTAACTTAAATACTTATATTCTCCAGCCCGCCTCTTCCATAATACTCGATTCGCTCTTTCAGTTGTTCATGCTGCGAAAGTTCCAGTTTTTCATCCAGCTTCAGAATTTCCGACACCGCCTCACTGGCAGCTTTTAACACATCTGCATCCTGATAAATATCACCAATCTTAAATTCCATCAGACCGCTTTGGCGCACCCCAAACAGATCGCCCGGCCCGCGCAGCTTCAGGTCTTCTCCTGCGATAAAAAATCCATCATTCGACTGATTGAGAATCTCCAGCCTTTTTTTCGTATCCTCACCTTCTGTTCCCTGCACAAAAATACAATACGACTGTGCATCTCCGCGTCCCACACGTCCGCGCAGCTGATGAAGCTGTGCAAGTCCGAAACGATCCGCATTTTCCACCATCATGACTGTGGCATTCGGTACATTGACTCCAACCTCCACAACCGTCGTAGAGACGAGAACCTGAATGTCGCCCTTCGAAAAAGAAGTCATGATTTCATCTTTCTGCGAGGGTTTCATTTTTCCATGAAGAAATTCCACATGTAACGCATCACCAAAATATTCCTGCAGCTGTCTGGAATAATCCAGTACGTTCTCTCCCTCCATCTCCTCACTTGCCTCTACCATCGGACAGATGACATATGCCTGATGGCCACTTTGCACTTCTTTTCTAATAAATTCCCAGGATTTCTTCCTGTACCGGGTATCCACAACACAGTTTTTGATCGGAAGTCTCTTTGCCGGGAGTTCGTCGATGACTGAAATATCAAGATCTCCATACAAAATAATCGCCAGTGTCCTCGGAATCGGCGTCGCACTCATCACCATAACATTTGCAGGCTCCTTCTGTCCGGAAAATGCTTCTCGCTGTTTTACTCCAAACCGATGCTGCTCATCCGTAATTACCAGAGCCAACTTGTTGTAAGAGACTTTTTCCTGTATCAATGCATGGGTCCCTATAATCAGATTTGCCGTTCCATCTGCAATCTTTGCATAAATTTCCCTTCGTTCTTTTGTCTTTACAGACCCCGTCAAAAGAACCGGCTGGCAAAATTCCATATTCTGCTGCTGTAAAAGAGTAAGAAGGTCTCCATAATGCTGCGTCGCCAGCACTTCTGTAGGCGCCATTAACGCTGCCTGATAGCCGTTTTTTGCCGCCATAATCATAGCAAGAAATGCAAGAATTGTTTTTCCGCTTCCCACATCTCCCTGAATCAGGCGTGACATCAGACGTTTTTTCTGCAAATCCGTCTCAATCTCCGTCCAGGCACGAAGCTGTGCGTTCGTCAGTGTATAAGGAAGCGACTCCATGATTTTTTCGGTCTCCCAGACGCGCTTCATTGGATATGCATTTTCCTGCACCTGTGTTTTTGCCTTTAATCTCTGCACAGTGAAAAGAAAGAAAAAGAATTCATCAAAAGCCAGACGCCTTCTGGCAATTTTATATTCTCTCATATTTGCAGGAAAATGAATCGTCTCCAGTGCATAATTATAATCTGCCAGACAATACCTTTTCTTTCTATCTTCCTCAAGCCAGTCCCGACAAAGCTTTTTATGCTCCAACGCCTGCCTGACAGCCTTCACTACCGTCTGATTTGTCAGTCCCGCCGTTAATCCATACAAAGGCTGCATCGTATGCAGCAAAGGTTCATACTGCGCAGGTGTGTAAATTTTCGGCTGTTCCATTTCCATCATTCCATCATGCACAATCACCTTGCCGCGGAACAAAAAGCGATATCCCTTTTTCAGTGTGCTGCACAAAAAAGGCATATGAAACCACACAAGCGAGAGCTGTCCGCCCTCGCCTGCAATGGTTGTAGTCACAATGGATAAATTGCGTACTTTTTTGATACTGGCACTTCTGACGATGACGCCCTCGACGGTCTGAATCTTTCCCGGCCGTATCTGTGTAATGGATACCGGCGGCTCATAAACATCATAATTGCGCGGGTAGTACTGCAGCAAATCCTCAATGGAATCAATATTCAGTTTTTGAAAAAGACGTTCCGTCTTTTCTCCTATCCCTTTTAATTCCCGTAACGAATGTTTCTGCATAGCATTACTCCACAGAAATCACATAATAATAAATCGGCTGTCCGCCATAATTGAGTTCCACATCACAATCCGGATATTTTTCTTCCAGATTCTCGAGTAATTCCTGTGCTTTTTCCTCGTCAATATCCTCACCAAAATATACGCTGATCAGCTCAGAATCTTCATCAACCATGGCATCCACCATCTCCAGAGTAACAGACGAAATATCCGTTCCAACTGCCAGAATTCCATGATCTCCGATACCCATAATGTCATGCTCATGAATTTCCTTATTGTCAATATGCGTATCACGAACCGCATACGTAACCTGTCCGGTCTTTACGTTCTCGATCGCCTCAAGCATCATCTGCTCATTTTCTTCTACCGAGCTGTCCGGAGAATAACTGATCACAGCTGTGATTCCCTGCGGAACCGTCTTCGTCGGAATTACCACGATGTTTTTATCTTCTGTAAGAGCCTGCGCCTGATTTGCAGCCAGAATAATATTTTTATTGTTCGGAAGAATATAAATATTTTTCGCATGTACCTGTTCAATGGCATTCAGCATATCCTCGGTGCTTGGATTCATCGTCTGACCGCCCTCGATCAGATAATCCACACCGAGGTCTGTAAAGATTTCTTTCACACCCTCACCGATGGATACAGAAATAAAACCAGCCTCTTTCATCGGAACCTCTTCCTTCTGCTGCTGTGCCACCTTCTGCGCATCCTTGATCAGTTTTTCCTGATGCTCCTCACGCATATTGTCAATCTTCATGCGTGACAGCTGACCAAACGTAAGCGCCTTCTGAATGGCAAGACCTGGATCGTTTGTATGCACATGTACTTTTGTAATCTCATCATCCGCCACAACGACAATTGAATCACCGATAGAAGTCAGGTATGCCTTAAAGGAGGCTTCGTCCTCATCCGTCATCGGCTTGTCCAGAAGAATAATGAATTCTGTACAATAGCCAAACTTAATCTCTGCCTCTGTCTGGGCAGTCGGCTTGGTAAGAGGTGCTGCCGTCTCTGTCTTCTCAAATGTATAATCGACTTCTTTTCCCATAAAGGCATCAAAAACACCTCTGTATACCTCCAAAAGTCCCTGTCCGCCTGAATCTACTACACCAGCTTCTTTCAAAACAGGGAGCATATCTGGAGTTTTATCCAACGTTGCCTGTGCATGCGCCAGAATATCCTCAAAGAACTGCTGCATATTCTCAGCCTCCGGTGCCAGCTCTTCCGCTTTGGCAGCCGCTTCTTTGGCAACCGTCAGGATGGTTCCTTCTTTTGGTTTCATAACTGCCTTATATGCAGTCTCCACGCCTTTTTGCATAGCTTCTGCAATGCTGACACAGTCCAGTGTCTCTTTCTTTGCCACACTTTTTGTAAAGCCGCGCAAAAGCTGCGATAAAATAACACCGGAATTTCCTCGCGCTCCCCTCAAAGAACCAGACGAAATCGCCTTTGCCAGCTTTTCCATTGTCACAGACTCCATCTGGCTGACTTCGTTTGCAGCAGCCATAATCGTCAATGTCATATTCGTACCTGTATCACCATCCGGCACAGGAAATACATTTAATTCATTAATCCATTCTTTCTTTGCTTCCAGATTTTTCGCTCCTGCCAGAAACATTTTCGCCATGAGCTTCGCATCTATGGTATTTACACTCACCACCTAGGTCCTCCTTACTAATCTATTACGCGTACACCTTCCACCAGAATGTTAATCTTTTCGATTTCCATTCCGGTAAAGGATTCTACTCTATATTTGACATTGCTCATCAGATTATCAGAAACGGCCTGGATGCTGACACCGTAAGCGACAATCACATGAAAATCCAGAGTAATCTTATTCTCGTTAATCTTCACATGAATTCCATGTTTCAGACTATCTTTCTTTAATAATTTCACAAGGCCATCTTTCATACTGATGGCAGCCATTCCAACGATACCAAAGCATTCTACAGCTACGCTTCCCGCATAAGTTGCAATGACATCTGTATCAATGACGATCTTACCAAGATCAGAATTCAAATGTCCATTCATATTCAGAAACCTCCATATTTTCTTATAGTCTGAGTGTATTATAACCTGTTTTTCTGGAAATTGAAATAATAATTTGATTTTTTTCGTTTTTTACTTGCAAAAGGTTATCTCATCTGTTAAAATGGGGACTGTTGAGAATAAGCGTCAAGGAGGTGCTATCATGGCAAAATGTGCAATTTGTGAAAAAGGTGCTCATTTCGGAAATAATGTGAGTCATTCCCATAGAAGATCCAACAAAATGTGGAAATCAAACGTAAAATCTGTAAAAGTAAAAGTAAACGGAGCTGCTAAGAAGATGTATGTATGTACTTCTTGCTTAAGATCTGGTGCCGTTGAGAGAGCTTAATGAGAGCACGTATAAACCGGTAGAGGACTCTGCCGGTTTTTTTCATGTACAACATTTTATACCGAAAAAAGAGGGATCCTGTACACACACAGCATCCCCCATAATTTTCTTATCTTTTAACAACAGCAACACAGATTGTATCCAATCAACAGACAGATTGCGGCAATCAAGGTCAGTACAATCCCATCAGGAGCAATCAGTCCGATCAGTATTCCGATCCCTGTAAAAAACAGAGCAAATCCAAGCACCCGTTTCATAAACTGCTCCTTCTCACATAGAATCCCACTAACAGTATATGCCGTCTTTTTCTATTTCTTGACTATTGTTCGTCCTGTTTTTCTTCTGACTTGTCAGATGCATCTGCCTGTACATCACTATTCTTTCCAGGTGCAAACTTGTTCACAAAATCAGGCACCATATCAAGAACCTTTGTCAGACCATCCTGATTCTTTACATTAACAAGCTTTGTCGTTCCGTTCTGAATGACCAAAACCGCAGACGGAGAAAGCTTTCCTCCCATTCCACCGCCGCCATTGTTTTTCTTATCACCGGAATAGGCGCCGGCACCTACGCCAAACATCACATCCACCAGCGGAAGGATAATCGTATCTCCGATATGAATCGCATCACCTACCACTGTTTTGGCATCAATATAACTGTCCATGCCTTTGAATAATGCTTCCATTGTCTCATTAAAATTATTTTCCTGCGCCATAATCAATCCTCCTTTTTCCATGCTTTTATCATATATTTTACATTTTTATCAAAATATAATTCCAGTCCTTCTTTTAAAATTACAAAAAGTCGGATCCGTCCTCTGAGTTTTATATCGGCCTCAAATATTTTTTTATCAAAAACCGGTCGAAGTTCAATCTTGTTTTTGTGAAGCGGACATGTCATTCCCGCAAACGCCAGCGCCTGTCCTGTCATCGAAGGGTCTTCAAATCCAAACAGAATCCATCCCTGCGTTTTTGTCGGAAAAACATGTCTTAACAACCGTTTTGTCTTCCCCAATACCAGCCCAAGAGCCGCACGAACACGCTCGTTTTCGATAAATCTCTTCCATTTTTCTATATTACCACAGAATCCCGATATTGTTAACGCAATCTTGCAAATCCCCTGATAAATTCTGCCCGGAATATGCCAGATAAAAAGAATCCCTCTCAAAACAGCTGTAAATATACGGCAAAACAGCCTGCCGATCCATAGAAAGAATGTTTTTATTTTTCTCCAAAAACTCGGGGGAGCAGATTCTTCTTCGTCTCTCTTTGGTGTATTTACCGGTTCAGGCAAAGCTTCCCTCTTTCCGGTTGGCTTTTGCTTTTCTTCTTGCTCCTTCTTCTCGCAAGGCTCTTCTGACAAACGCTTCTTCGTCTTATTTTTCTGAATGTTCTTCTTCCTGTTTGTGAATTTTGTGATAAGCTTTTGATAGGTTTCCAGAGAAACACCCAAAATACGAATTTGATAAGAGAAGTTTCTCTCTTCATATATAGCTGAAATGCAAATCAGATGAAACAGCCAGGATGCCCCTGCTCTTGCCGCTGCTTTACTCTCCTCACAATTTCCAGCGAAATGATATCGTATCGGACAAAAAAGCACCAAAAAAAGCACAACTGCTGCAAGTCCCACCAGAATTCCTATTAAAATAAATATAATTTTTAAGATTCCCCATAGAATATGTAGCATCTTATTTTTTGTCTCCCAGATATTCTTTTACACAAAAACCGCCTGTTTGTTCGTATGTTTCCATAATAATCGTCTGCATCAGTTCCAATGCATCTTCTCTGCCTTTTGCAAGTCCGATAATCTTCGGGCACCGCCTTCTGAGCGTTTTCTGAAGCAGAATGTTTGCAGGAATAATATCCATAATATTTTTATCATTAGAAGGAAACGTCAGCACATAAATCTCCGGTGTGAGCTTGCCCCTGTTTATCCGGCTAATCGTACGTTTGAGCTTCTTAGAAGCACGTTCACTGACATACAGATTTTCATACCAGTGCAGCATTCCATTCCTCCTTCTGAGTATACACTCCATTTATTTTTTTAAACGAAAAAACGTCCGATGGACGTTTTTATCGTTTCATGGCCACGAGGGGCTGCCGCCCAAATATTCTCATTCGTACAACAGCCTCCCGCTGCCAAAATTATGTTCTTTACTTTCGTCTGTCCCAGAGATTGGCTTTTTTCAATTCTATATATTCATTGTATGCCTGTTCCACAATCTGTTTTTCATTGGAAAACTTCAGCAGATGATAAATCTCATGGAATTTGTAATAACCCGAATCAATAAAATATTCCTCTCTCTGAGGTTTGCTGTGATAATTGTCGGCTGCCATCAGAAACCAGTGTACATCCTTTACAACAATATCATCAGGAATTGCAAAGTTATACTGGCTTTTTCCAACGTATTTGATAATTTGCGCATCCACGCCAGCTTCCTCTTTTACTTCCCGCAAAGCAGTTTCTCTGTACTCCTCACCTTCCTCGACAGTTCCTTTTGGCAAGACCCATCCTTCATAACGATTTTTATAGGATTTGTACAATGCCAGTATTTTCCCTCGATAAATTACCACGCCGCCGCTGCTCGTTGCCTCAATCATTGCAATGCCTCCTGCCCGCGCGTTTTGTGCTTATGTTCTAGTATACCCCTTTTTTTCTCTTATGGCAACCAAAAATACACTCCCCTTTTTGAACAGCAGTCATTTTGTTGCTGTTCATATGCCATTATTCCGCACCGTGAACGAAGTAAACAACGACACCTTTTTAGTGATTATAATGATATGTCTCAAATAATTGCTGTGCAACAGGAACAGCCGACTCACTTCCAGTTCCGCCATTTTCAATAATAATCGCTACAACAAGCTCCGGATTCTCTACATTCGAATATCCAATAAACCACGAATGGCTGTTTCCATACTCATCAAATTCTGCGGATCCAGTCTTACCGGCAACAGAATATCCCAGACCGCTCAAAGCAGTCGCCGTTCCTGTGGTAACCACATTACACATCAATTGCTCCAGTGTCTGTGCCTCTTCTGTGCTCATCAGTCGTTTGTATTCGCTTGCACTTTTCTCACTGACAAGATTTCCACTGTAATTTTCCACATGATCAATCAGATACGGCGTCATCAAAACTCCATCATTTGCAATTGCACTCGTAATCATTGCCATATGCATCGGAGACACCAGCGTATTTCCCTGTCCGATGGCAGTTTGCATCATCAGAGGATTTCCGGCCGAACCATCAATAGACATCAAGCTTTTGTGATATTCCATAGAAAGCGGAAGTTTTTTATTAAACAAGAGCGATTCCCCTGTATTTCTCAGGCTTGCACCGCCAAGATCCATCCCCATCTGAGCAAAAGCACAGTTGCACGAATGTGCAAATGCCGTCGAAAGATCTTCCACGCCGTGTACAGCACCTCCGTAGCAGGTAATCGTGTGATCCTCCGAGGTAATACTGCCCATACAATCATAGCTGAAACCACTGATTGTTCCGTGTTCACGCAGATAATCCAGAGCTGTCACCACCTTAAAAATAGAACCCGGAGGATACTGTCCCTGTGTCGAGCGATTCAGAAGACTTGTATTCTCTGAATCATTCACCAGGTATTCCCAGTCTGCATCAATCGTATTTGGATTAAAATCCGGTTTGCTGACCATCGCAATGATTTTTCCTGTCGAAGGCTCCAGAGCCACTACAGCCCCTCTTCTGTCTCCAAGAGCATTATAGGCAGTCACTTGAAGATTTGCATTCAGAGTAGTAACTACCGTATCTCCTCTGTTTTTCTGATTCTGAAATTCATTTTTCAACTGTTCCAGAAAAAATGCATGGGAGGTAAGAAGCTGGAAGTTTGCCTCTGATTCCAGCCCGCTTTTTCCTTTTGTATCATAACCAATTACATGTGCAAACATATTGCCAAAAGGATAATAGCGGTTCTCGGTTCCATCTTCATAAACCTCTGTCGTTGCCAGAATTTCTCCGTCTGACGACCGGATATCGCCGCGGATCACGCGATCTGCAAATGTATCCTGCCTCGTATTATACGGACTGTTGATAAATTCTTCACTCTTTATCACATTAAAATACACCAGATAGCCAATCAGCGATACAAACATGGCCACAAACATATAGGAAACAATCGCATATGGCTTATTCTTTGCCCGTTTTCTCTTTTTTTCCTCTTTTTCAAGAGCCTTTGCCTGTTTGGCTTCTAATTTGGCCCGTTTCTTTTCTTGCCTTTCTAATTTGTTCAAGTTCCTCATCCTCATCTTCCCGCAAAATATAAAGTCCCTGGATTATTCCCAGCATGATAATCGTACTGAGTGCTGAACTTCCGCCATAGCTGACAAGCGGAAGTGTAATACCTGTCATAGGAATAAATTTTGTCGCTCCTCCGATGTGTAAAAACACCTGAAATGCATATTCTGTTCCCAGTCCGAGTGCAATCAGCTTATAAAAAGGATTCTTAATCTGCAAAGATATGTTCACCAACATCAAAAAGAAGCTCATACAGATCAAAATCATACAAATTGCAAACACTCCACCCAGTTCCTCACAGATTGCTGAAAATACAAAATCCTCCTGCACAACCGGAATACTCTTTGGTGACCCCTGATACAGACCCATGCCGAACCAGCTTCCTGTTCCGATTGCAAACATCGACTGTACAATCTGATAGCCTTCCTGATCATATACTGCAAATGGATCTTTCCAGGCAACAACACGCTGTCTTACATGTCCAAACAAGAAATACGCCACGACAGAAGCTGCCGAAAGACCTAAAAGGCCGCCAAAAAAATACAACGGTTTCTTCGTCGCCACATATACCATAACCAGATACGTGATAAAAAATACAAGGGCACTTCCCAGGTCTCTGGAAAGAACAAGTACCAGTACATGGACTGCCGCAACGACTGTTACCTTACACACCCGACCAAAATCAGGTTCCTGCTGCAAAGCAGCTGCAAGAAAAAATACAAATACAATCTTAATAAATTCCGACGGCTGAAATCCAAAAATAGAAAGCTTTGCGCCGCCTGTCACCTGAGCAAGAACAAGCACTGCCATCAAGCCCAGCATACCAACCGCCGCATACAGCCACGTCAGCTTTACAAGAAATTTCATTTTCCGGATCAAAACAGGAACAATCAGAGCAACTGCAGATCCTGCCGCCACAATGAGGAACTGTCGGTTGGCCTTTTCTATATCCAGACGATAGATAATGATAAATCCGATGTTCAACAGCATGCACATGTTATTGACCAAAAGCATCGAGGCTTTTTTATAAAACAGACGGTATAATCCCTGGATTGCCAGAAGATACACCATAATCTCTCCATAGAACAAAATGGACGCTGGCTCATTCGTCTTGAGATAAATCACAAGGAAGGCAACCGTATCCATCAGGACGATCAAAACAAGCTGTTTTCGCATCAGCCTTTTTTTTGTCCGTTCCTGCTTTTTACTAAACACGTTAAAACACTGAAACGTGTATAAAATGATTAAAATGACTAATAAATATTTTGATAATTCTACAATGATGTTTACCACATAATCACCTATTCCACTCCTCGTCTGAAGTGTCCTTTCGTAAGGATATACGCACAGGAATCTACATTTTTTTGATAGCACTGGATAAAATCCCTGGCAATCTTTCTGGTTTCCCCGGCAGATTCCAGTGTAAAATTAAGCCTAAGACTTTCAAATCCCAGTTTTTTTACATCCTGCTTTTCTTTCAAAAGACCATAGGGAAGACTGTTATAAATCATATTATAACAGAAACCGCAATAACATTTTACACGAAATTCCTTGTCATACCGGTCTTTCAGAGTAAGCGTTGCATCGTTTTTTCTGCATGCATCCAGATTTTTCTGTACGCACTGGGCGGAAATCATCATAGGAATATATCCATACACCGGCATTTCACTGTCTTTGTTGTATCTTCCCTTAAGTTCTCGTCCATTCAATTCCAACGGTGCAGTAAAACGCCTGATTCCCTGCTGCCGCCAAAACGCCATGCTCTCATTATTAAAGGTATACATTCCGCTGTCCATCACGCAGTATTCGCCGTATCCATGCTGCAGCATCCAGGCTGCCGATTCCATGTTTCGCACCAGAAAACGCCTGCATCCCGCACGGACTGCCTGTTGAATCGTGCCGGACAGTTTCTGCATATCTCCCGGCCGAATGACATGAGGAAGCATCATATATATTTCTTTGTCGCATGACTTCTCCAGCAATTTCAGAGCAAAATCCCAATGACAGTAGATCCCGCTGATTTCTGGAATCTGCATCAGTTCTTCTGCCTGTTCCATCGTCTCACAGGACGCCGTAAAAAATGTCTCTTCCCGCGGCTGGTTGTCTTCCAACATTTCCCCTTTTGTGCGCACGGGTGCCTCTCTTCGAAAGTGCTGCACAATTTTATTTTGCAGCTGTTCAAATGCATCCCTTCGCAGCTGATTTAAAACCGACATAGGAAGAAATACATTTCCCTCAAGCTGTATATCCAATGCTCCAAATTCATACGGCGTATTCCCCGTCTTTTCCATCTGTGTACGGATTCGTTCTTCATCCAGAGGCTGCTTCCTGGCCTCCTGTACTACAGAGGACTCTGTCTGCACATGCACCCCTTCATATTCTAATTCGAGTGTAACACGTTTTCCAACAGATAACATTAAATTTCCCTTAACTTTTTCTTTCTTTTTTCTGATTTCTCCGATGACCTCTCCTGTTTTTTTCTCATTGGAAAAAGCCATCATCTGACGTCCGTTTCGTATTTCATAATATCCTCGACAGGAGCCTCCGCGGCTGAAAAGTGCCACCAAATCTTCCTTATCCTGCTTTTCAACCCTGTAGTTTTGAGGATTTTCAAAATAACGGTCCAGATATTTTCGATAAATGGACACCACGCCTGCCGCATAAGAAGCCTGCTTCATTCTTCCTTCAATTTTCAGTGAAGTCACTCCCGCCTCTATAATTTCAGGCAAGATCTCTATCGTATTCATATCCTTTGGACTCAACGGACACATTTCTTTCCCTTTTGTCAGTTTTCCCTGCTTCCCGTATACCTGATAGGGAAGGCGACAGGGTTGTGCACATCTTCCGCGATTTCCACTTCTTCCTCCTAAAATGCTGCTGAACAGACACTGCCCGGAATAGGAATAGCAAAGTGCCCCATGCACAAAAGACTCAATTTCCATGTTGGTGCATCTGCGTATGGAAGAAATTTCCTCCAGTGACAGTTCTCTGGCTGTCACGACACGATTTACCCCATTTTTCTCCAACAGCATGGCTGCCTGTGGACCTGTCACAGCCATCTGCGTGCTGGCATGAATATGCATTCCGGGAAATTCTCTTCTGACAAATGAAAGTACGCCAATATCCTGTACAATGACTGCGTCCAGTCCCTGCTTATAAAAAGGGATCAGATAATCGTACAGCTTTTGATACAGTTCCTGATTTTTCAACAGTGTATTCACCGTAAGATATATTTTTTTATTCCGAATATGTGCCTCATCAATCGCCTGAAGCAATTGTTCTTCCGACAGATTCTGTGCATATGCCCTGGCACCAAATGCTTTGCCTCCTACATACACGGCATCTGCCCCACACTCCAGATTCTGAATAAGACCCTCATAGGAACCGGCAGGCGCTAGTAATTCTATCTTCATCACAAACCTCCTGAATCAAAAATAAGAAAAGGACGATAGCTGCCTATCATCCCCTCTCCCGCTATGTACTCTTTTTTATCACTGTTTTCTTCGCAACTTATTGATCTCTGTTTCCAGCTGTTTCGCCTTGCCTTCCAACTCCTTGGCTTTGTTTTCAAACTCTTTGCTGCTGGCTTTTGCATTATCAAGTTCCACCTGAAGAGAAACCAACTCATGTTTTAAATCATACATCTCCTGATCCTTTGCTTTCAGATCCTGCTCAAAAACTTCTGCCTGTTTCTTTGCTTTAAAATAGTCATCACTGATATTCAGACTCAGCAGCATGTGTTTTGTCTCCATCGGCTGTCTGGAATATCCGGGCAGACTGCTTAACTCTGTAATTTTGCTGTCCATATACAGTGCCACCTTCTGCAGATACTCTTCGCTTTCGTATCCGCTCAAGGTGATAATCTTTCCACCAATTAAAACCTTTATGCTATTTTTTGCCGCCATCGGTAAGCCTCCTTACTGTTCTTATATCGTATCTGTTCAGAACCTTCACAGATATTACCTGCTGAACAGTTACCTTATATCTATTATAATCGAAATTTGTAGAAAAACAACCTTTAATTGTTCAATCCAAGATGTTTATATGATAAATCTGCCGCAACTCTGCCGCGAGGTGTTCGATTGATGAATCCATTCTGCAGCAAAAAGGGCTCGTATACATCCTCAAGCGTTCCTGCATCTTCACCAATTGAAGCTGCCAGTGTCTCAATTCCAACAGGTCCTCCCTGATATTGTATAATCAATGTTCTGAGAATTTTTCGGTCAACCTCATCTAATCCGTACTGATCAACCTCCAAAAGATCCAAGGCAAACGAAGCCACTTCTTTTGTAATTGCTCCCTCATACTTCACCTGGGCGAAATCACGCACGCGCTTTAGTAAACGATTGGCAAGACGCGGGGTTCCTCTCGAACGACGTGCGATTTCGATTGCACCTTCTTCGTCTGTCTCTACATCCAGAACTTCCGCTGAGTGCAGAATGATCGTCGTCAGCTCTTCTACCGAATAAAATTCCAGATGATTCGTCACGCCAAAGCGATCTCGAAGCGGTGCAGACAACATTCCTGCCCTTGTAGTCGCTCCTACCAATGTAAAATGCGGCAGATTCAGCCGGATGGAACGTGCCGTAGCACCTTTTCCAATCATAATATCGATGGCATAATCCTCCATGGCCGGATAAAGCACCTCTTCCACCTGATGATTCAGGCGATGAATTTCATCCACAAAAAGAATGTCTCCCTCCTGAAGATTATTTAAAATCGCCGCCATCTCTCCTGGTTTCTCAATCGCCGGACCGGATGTTACTTTCAGATTCACCCCCATCTCATTGGCAATGATTCCGGCAAGTGTCGTCTTTCCAAGCCCCGGAGGCCCGTAAAAAAGAACATGATCCAGGCACTCACCTCTTTGTTTTGCAGCCTCAATATAAATTTTCAGCATATCCTTTGTCTTTTTCTGGCCAATATATTCTTCCAGTCTCTGAGGCCGAAGACTGCCTTCTATTTTCACATCTTCTTCTGTCACATCTGTTGTAATGATGCGTTTTTTCATAGTTTTCTCCATTCTTTCGTTTCATTACATATTTTTCAGCGCAGCCTTCAGCAAATCTTCGACATCCATCTTTTTCGCATCAGGAACCGCACGGACGCTTCGAATTGCATCTGCATTGGAATATCCAAGCGCAACCAGAGCCTGTATCGCCTCCGTTCTGGCATCGGATTTTCCCTGTTCCATCCAGCTTTGCTCTTCCCTCTGCACATGTGACAGCTTCTGCTCAAATGCATCCTCCAGATTCAGTTTATCCTTCAGCTCCAAAATCAGCTTCTGGGCTGTTTTTTTACCCACACCCGGAGCTTTCGCAATCGCTGCTGCATTCTCTGACAGAATGGCAAACCGCAGTTCATCCGCCGTAAGAACAGACAAAATTCCCAATGCCGCCTTCGGTCCGATTCCATTTACCCCAATCAGAAGTTTAAACAGCCGCAAATCCTCCCTGTCTAAAAAACCATAGAGCTGCAGCCCGTCTTCTTTTACCTGAAGGTAGGTGTGAATCCTTACAATCTCTCCCTCCTGAAGTACACCATCCAGACAGGAAGAAGGCATAAAAATATGATAGCCGATATGATTCGTCTCCAGAATCACACTGTTTTCTTCCATTGCAACAATTTTTCCCTCTAAAAATGCAAGCATTTCATTCCTCCCAAGCAGAACATTTTTTCTGCCCCTTCTTCATGGTTGCTATTATATCCGAAAATAAATATTTGTGCAAGCAAAAAGGACAGCCATTCAAAAACGAAGCTGTCCTTTGCTGTTATATGATTTATTTTAATACGATTGCACCACGCGGACATGCCTCCTGACATTTTCCGCAATTTGTACATTTGCTGTAATCGATGTGCGCAATATTTCCCTCTACCGTGATTGCCTCATGCTCACAGGTCTTCACACATTTCTTACATCCGATACAGCCCACATCGCAGGCACCCATAACGGCTTTACCCTTGTCTCCGTTGTTGCAGACTACTTTCACCTGCTGTTCATACGGAATCAGCTCAATCAGATGTTTCGGGCAGGCAGACACACATTTTCCACATGCCTTACACGATTCCTTATCAACAACTGCCACACCATTCACAATGTGAATCGCATCAAACGGACAGGTATCTACACAGTTTCCGTAGCCACGGCATCCAAAGTTACACTGTTTCGGGCCGCCGCCTGGAACAAATCCCATCATAGAGCAGTCCTGTACACCCGTGTAAGTAAACTGTCTTTTTGCTTTTTCACATGTACCCTGACATTTTACAAAAGCAACCTTGCGATCTGTTTCCTGTACTTCCTGTCCCATGATTACCGCGATTTTATTGGCAACCGGTGTACCGCCGACCGGACAGGAGCCAACAGGAGCTTCTCCTTTGGCGATGGCAGCCGCCAGTCCGTCACAACCCGGAAAACCACAACCACCACAGTTGTTACCCGGCAGGCATTCACGCACTGCTACTTCTTTTTCATCTACTTCCACAGCAAATTTCTTTCCGGCAATTCCCAGGAAAACTCCGATAAAGAGACCGGTGCCGCCTACAACAATCGTCGCAATTATAATAGCTGTTACACTCATTTTCCCGCCTCCTTAAATCAAACCTGAAAATCCGAAAAATGCGATTGCCATCAATCCTGCAGTAAGCAGAACGATTGGAAATCCCTGAAATGATTTCGGAATGTCATTATACTCAATTTTCTCACGGATTCCAGCCATCAAAGTAATGGAAATGGTAAATCCGATTGCAGTTGCAAGACCATTCACGGTTCCCTGAATGACATTGTAGCTTTTCTGCACATTTACCAGCGCAACACCAAGTACAGCACAGTTTGTTGTAATCAGAGGAAGGTATACACCGAGACTCTGATACAATGCCGGCATGGTTTTTTTCAGGAACATTTCTACAAACTGAACGAGTGCTGCAATTACAAGAATAAACACGATTGTCTGCAGATATTCCATATTGGATGGAATCAAAATAAACTGATAAATCAAGCTGGTTACCAGTGATGACAACGTCAATACGAAGATAACCGCACCGCCCATACCAAGAGCTGTATCAATCTTCTTTGATACGCCAAGGAAAGGACAAAGACCCATAAACTGGCTCAATACAACGTTATTTACAAGAGCAGAGCCAATTCCGATTAATAACAATTCTTTCATTTGACACTACCCCCTCTTTCCTTTACATGCGGAATTGCCGCAGGATGCACATCCTCCGCCGCAGCTTACACTATTGCTTGGGTCAATCCCCTTTTTGGCGCTTCCGATTTTCATTTTATTCTGGAACGCAACGAGAAAAGCCAGCACAAAGAAGGCACCCGGTGCAAGAATAAAGATGGTGATCGGTGTATAAAAAGACGGCATAATCTGGAAACCAAAAATCTGTCCGGCACCAAACAGCTCACGCACAATACCGATACAGGTCAGACCAAGTGTAAATCCAAGTCCCATACCAATTCCGTCAAATAAAGAAGAAATCACTCCATTTTTGGAAGCATACGCCTCAGCACGACCAAGAATAATACAGTTTACAACAATCAGAGGAATGTAAATTCCAAGGGAATCATACAGACTCGGAATAAAACCTTCCAGCAGGAACTGTACGATTGTTACAAATGAAGCAACTACCACGATAAAAGCCGGAACACGGACGGTATCCGGAATCACTTTACGCAACATGGAAATAAACATATTTGACAATGCGAGGATTACCATAGTAGTCAGTCCCATACCCAATCCGTTCATCGCCGATGTGGTTACCGCCAGAGTCGGACACATACCAAGCAGCAGAACAAATGTAGGATTTTCTTTGATAATACCATTATAAAGTCTCTCTGAAGGACTATTCGGTTTCATAATCAGTTGCCTCCTTTCGCAATTCTAAAGGCATCCAGACCGGCATTCACACCATTTGTCATGGCATTTGTCGTGATCGTCGCACCACTTAACGCATCAATCTGATTATCCGCAGAAGCTCCGCTTTTTGTATATTCAAAGCTTTCTACCTGTTTTCCGGCAAACTGTTGCTGGAACTCCGGCTGCGTTGCCTGCATACCAAGACCAGCTGTCTCACTGATGGAAAGAATGGAAATGCCATTTAAAGTTCCGTCATCCTGAATACCCATAGCAAATGTGATATTACCGCCATAACCTTCTGAGTTTGTAACTGTGAACGCATAGCCAAGCTCCTGACCGCTCTCATCCTGAGCAATCATCACTTCATCAATCGTGCTTGTCTCAAATCCATCTGCCAGAATTCCCTCCTGGACAGCCTTCAGCTGTTCCTCAGATGCCGCTTCAAATCCGGAAGCATCCTCAAATACTGCCATATATGCTTCTTCCTTCTGTCTTGCCTGTTCGCGCGCGATTGGCTCAGCCGTCACACCATGTACCAGACCAAGAAGAAGTCCTGCCACCAAAGTAATGAGGGTGATGGAAATGGTATCTTTTACAATGTTGTTTTTCATGCCTTCTTCCCTCCTTTACCAAATGCTGTCGGAATCGTCCAACGCTCAATCAGAGGAATCAACAGGTTGCCGAAAATGATCGCATAGGATACACCTTCCGCAGAAGCGCCCAACATACGGAAAATTCCGGTAAGAAGACCAAGAACACATCCGTAAATAAGCTGACCATTTTTCGTAATCGGAGTTGTGACGTAATCCGTTGCCATAAAGAATGCACCGAGAAGAAGTCCTCCTCCACATATCTCACAGAGTAGATGATAGAAATCAAATCCACCGTTAAAAATATCAAACAATGCAATAAATACCGCAAAACTTCCGATATAAGTTCCGGGAATACGCCAGTCAATCACTTTCATAAACAGCAAAAGTGCCGCTCCGATTAAAAGAGCGATTGCAGATGTCTCACCGATGGTTCCTTTGATATTTCCAACAAACAAAGAAACGAAATCAACGGCCTCGCCTGCTTTCATCGCTGCCAGTGGTGTTGCTCCGGATGCTGTATCATAGAGATTGGACATTCCACCTGCCGGAACTGTAAAATCTGTCATTTTTCCTGCAAAAGAAATCATCAAAAAACATCTTCCTGCCAGAGCTGGGTTCATAAAGTTCTGTCCCAGACCTCCGAAAAGCTGTTTTACAACGATAATTGCAAATGCGCTGCCAAGTACAGGCATCCAGAGTGGAATAGATACCGGCATGTTTAATGCAAGTAATAAACCTGTAACAACCGCACTGAAGTCTGTGATCGTATTCTTCTTGTGCATCAGCTTATCATAGATCCACTCAAAGAATACACTGGAAGCAACTGTGATCACTACTACCAGTAATGCGCGAACGCCAAAATTATAAATTCCAAACAGCGTGGTCGGCAAAAGCGCTAACACAACCAGCTGCATGATTTTGCTTGTTGTCATCTTATCCCGGACATGGGGATTGGATGATACATGTAACATCTGCTCCATTATGATGTCCCCCTTTTACTTTTTCTTACGGCTTGCCAGAACCATCTTACGCATAGATTTGATCATCTGGGTCAGCGGACGTTTGGCCGGGCAGATATAACTACAGCAGCCACACTCACAACATTCCATACCATCAAACTTCTGGAAGCTCTCCATGTCACCATGCTCTGCAAAAGTTGCAAGTCTTGCAGGAATGACATGCCCAGGACAGACTCCTACGCATCTGCCGCAGTTAATGCATGCTGTCTGTTCAGCATCTGCCACATCATCTTTCTCCAGGCAGAGGCATGCAGAACTTGTCTTAATACATGGTACATGAGTATCATACATGGCAAATCCCATCATAGGGCCACCGGAAATCACTTTAGATACATTGTCTGTCAGACCACCGGCAGCTTCAATCAGTTCTGCCATATCTGTTCCTGAAAGAACATCAAAGTTCTGAGGATTCTTAATTCCCTGTCCTGTTACTGTTACGATACGGTCCATAACAGGTTTTCCAAGGATAACAGCTTCGTAAACAGCAATCACTGTATCTACGTTATCTACTACGCATCCTGCATCTGCCGGAAGCATGGTGGAGTTGATCTCTCTGTCTGTAACGGCCTTGATCAGGAATCGCTCACCACCCTGTGGATACTTAGTCATCAGCTCCGCAACTTCAATACGCGGAATATCCTTTACCATCTCTTTCAGCTTCGCAATACAGTCAGGCTTATTATCCTCAATACAGATATATCCCTTCGCATTGTCAAAAAGCTTCAGCATAACTCTCAAACCCTCGATCAGCTTCTCAGAATCATCCAACATTCTTCTGTAGTCGCTGGTAAGGTACGGTTCACACTCAGCACCGTTTACAAGGATATGATCAATTTTATCCGGTTCCTTCGGAGCAAGTTTTACCTGTGTCGGGAATCCGGCACCGCCCATTCCCACAACTCCTCCTTCTTTGATTCTTGCAAGGATCTCTTCTTTTGATAAATCCTCCAGTTTCGCAGGAGTGTATTCTATACTATCATATTTCTGGTCATTCTCAATAATAATAGAATTAACCATGGATCCTGTTGCTGTCAGGCGTGGCTCTATTCCCTTTACCATACCGGAAACAGATGCGTGGATCGGTGATGAGACAAATCCTGCCGCATCTGCGATCTTCTGTCCTGCAAGCACATGATCTCCTTTCTGAACTATCGGCGCAGCCGGCGCACCGATGTGCTGGGAAAGAGGATATACCATATCTCCCTTAGGCAGATATTTCACTACCGGACTGTTCTTGGATAATTCTTTTCCGTCATAAGGATGAACACCACCCTTAAAGGTTAAAATTCCCATTTCGTTCCCTCCTTTTTATATTAAGCATCTCAAGAGTGCTTTTTTCCTATCTGAGATATAACAAGCCTTTTATACAGACTAAAGAAACTACATATGATAAGCCAATTCATGAGGTGTTGAAAATCAATCCTCAAAATTGATAAATTCCACATGCTTTTTCTTCCCTTTTTTGTATATTTTTATCACTTACAGTTATACTATAAACCATTTTTTCAAAAAAAGCACTACCCAAATTTCAATTTCTTGTGTATAATTAAATACAATTTCAGAAAGGAAAAAATGTTAACATGATTGTTAAAAAAATGCCCATTTTACAAGGGTTTCCAGACTTTGAGACTGTTAATTTTTTCACTGGAAAATTCTTCCGGAAATACAATTTTTCACCTGTTTTTTACGACATTGAAACCACCGGATTATCAAGAAAAACCACGTATTTATACCTGGTCGGAGCTGTTGGAATTGAAGATGAAACTTGGACTTTTTATCAATGGATGGCCGAAAATAGCAAGGAAGAAGAAACAATTCTGAGAATTTTTTCACAATTCCTTGAACAGTATGATTGCCTGATTTCTTACAATGGAGAACGCTTCGATCAGCCCTATCTGGAAGCCAGATATGAAAAATATGGTCTTCCATCCCCGTTTGAAGGAAAAATTTCCCTGGATCTCTACCTGACCTTGAAGCCATTAAAGACACTTTTGAAACTCCCGGCCATGAAACAGCCATGCCTGGAGGAATTTCTCGGAATCAAAAATCGAATTTATGACAATGGAAAAGAATGCATTCAGCTTTATAAAGATTTTCTGAAAAAGAGAGACCATGTTATATCTGATGAAGTCCTTGGCCATAATCTGGAAGATGTACTCGGACTTGGGAGAATTTTTGAAATGCTTGGTTATCTTTGCATTTATAATTCAGAATATGAAATTACATATGTGGAATTTGACGGTGAAAACCTGATTCTGGAAATGAAGCTTCCATGTAAATTGCCGCAGAAATTTTCTAATGGAAATGAACAGTTTTATCTGACAGGGGAAGATGAACTCGTGAAATTTATTGCCAAGGCAGAAAATAGTAAATTGAAACAATACTATCCCAATCCGAAAGATTATTATTATCTTCCGGAAGAAGACTCTGTCATCCCAAAATCTCTCGGATCCGGAATTGGTAAAAAGCACCGGAAAGCAGCCACCAAAGATACCTGTTATACCTGGTTCGCCTGCTCCGATGCTTTTCTGAATAATCCACTGCAGCAAAAGGAATATCTGAGATATACTCTGCCTTATTTACTTAGTACACTAAAATAATAACCAGATAAGTCTCAGAAAAGATCATCACCTGATTCTACTTTTCACTACATAAAATCAGCTCTATCTGCTTTTATACATAATTTTATCAAAAAAGCTGACGCCCCTGCATCTCAGGAGTTACCATACCAATATTCATGTGAACGAATCCGTAATATCTTTGCTTCCTATTCTCCTGACTATCTCATACAGTGCTTCTGCACTGAATGGAAGAATCCTCTCATCCAGCCGAAATTTCGGGTGATGCAGGGGATATTCTTCTCCGCGAATTCCTGCCAGAAATATGGTAAACAGCCCTTTTGTTTCCCTGAAGTACCGATAGGCATTGTCACCGGATAAAAACAGTTCGTCTTCTCCCTCCAGAACAAACTTTTCACCAAATATTTCTTTCCCGACACATTTTGCAGTCTGTACCAGTTCATCATCATTTGCGAATGCATACACCGGAGATTTCGGAAATTCCATATGGATGTCTGCCCCTGTCCTTATCTCAATTTCCTGCAGACATTTTTCCAGTTCTTCCTTTAACGCAACATATGTTTCTTCATGAACTGCACGGATGTTTCCATTCAACACTACATGATCTGCAACAATGTTCGTATATTCACCACCATGAACTGTACCAATTCCTACGATATATTTTCCTGGATTTATATGTTTCTTTTTGAAATTTTCATTCAGATCATGAATAGCACTGACTACCTGTGAGGCGGCATAAATGGCATCAATCCCTTTCTCTGCCTCGCACCAGTGGCTGGATTTTCCATGAACATGAATCTGCATACTGTTGATCATAGAAGATGCCTGTCCCTGATGAACCGCCATCCCCAGTGTCATATCTGCTGCATAATGAAACATCAGGAAAGCATCCGCTTTCGGGTTCTCTAAAGCGCCAGCCTGAAGCATCCTTTTTGCTCCCTCTCCGATCTCCTCTGCAGGTTCAAAAAGAAAACGAATCCTGACAGGAAAATTCTCCTGTTCTTCTGCCACAATTTTCGACAAAATCAACGCAGCAGCAATAATAAAATCATGTCCACATGCATGCATACATCCATCATTTACCGAAGCATATGCCATATCCGTCTGCTCCTGTATTGGCAGCGCATCCATTTCAGCTCTGAGAACCACCATTTTCTCTCTGT
>JALFVM010000163.1 GCA_022787145.1 Lachnospiraceae bacterium
CCGCTCTCCACATACTCCCAAAATTTCTTTTCCTCCTTCAAAAGCATCATAAGGTCATCCTCTACTTCTGAGCGTTCGATAAAGTAATGCTTCACAGCAGTCCTCTTATCATTTCCCCAGATACTTACCAAATGCGCCCTCAGCACTACGAACTGATAACCGGTCACCAGAAGATAATGCAGCACCTGTATGTAATAATTATCCGGGATTCTATCCTTCCACTTTTCATACTGCATTGACTGCAGTATGTTCGTGGTCTTAATCTCAAGGATTCCTTTTCGGCCGTCCATATCCACAAGCTCCCCATCAAGGGAGGCTTGCATATATGGATGCCGGTTACTCCGCAAAATACGATTCTCATGATAGGTCACTTCGTATTCCGGATAATCAAGGGTAAACAGGCTTCTGATCAGCGGCTCTGCAAGCGTCCCATACTGCACATAAGGTTTGTCCGAAATATCCTCCGGCACTCGCCGACCTGTTTTTTCTTCAAACAGATCAATGTTTGTCTTGTATGGGTTCATGCCAAGAATAGCAGAAGCATCAGATCCGCCTATTCCGTAATTTCTCATCCGAAGCCAGTTTGCACGGTCCTTGCAGTCGATAATGGTAAAAACCTCACTCATTTTTATCAGCCTCCGTCTTCTGCAGACATACCGAAGAATATCTTGACTTTCTGCTGCCAACGCCTTTATAATGACATTGACTATTCTTGTTTTGTCCCAATCTTTGCTTGCCGGCGCGATTGGGACTTTTGTTTACCCATTTATGCTGCTTCCCATCCCTGCTCTCCAGGTACATCGCTTTGTTGTAATCTTTGTACAAAAGCCATCCGGATGGATCGATGCCTTTACTTTTCAGTATCCTCTTCTGATACTCATTTAGTTCCCTGAGTCGTTTCATTTCTCCGAAACCGCCTCGATCATCTGCATAATCTCTTCATGATTCTCCGCAGTCTTCGCGCTAGACTTGTCCTGCTCCTCATGTGCTCTGGCGAACATCTCTTTGAGTTCTTTTGTCAACTCTTCTTCTTTTTTGCTCATTATGTTCTCTCCTTTCCTTCAATTTTTCCAATCGCAGCCCATACCTGCCAAGTATGGTTCCTGTTTCTCTTGATTTTCTGCTCATCCTTCCAGATTCGGATGCTTGATACAATACCAGTCTCCTTCTTTCTGGAAAAGATACGATAACCAGTAATCAACGTTACTGCACTACATGCAGTTGTGATTACGTCACCGTACTGTACCGGTCTTCCGGCCAGTGCAGACACACCAGCCAAGAAGCCTGCAAAGCCAATAGTTGCTAAAAATAATCCTGCTTTTTTCATATTTATCCCTCCCTCACTATTTTATTTTGCCAGCCGCAAACTTCCATCAATTCAGCCGGATTGAACGGCGGCACATATTTTCTTGTGTTCTTTTCTCTCAGCCGTTCTCTGTAGTTCATGTAGTCCAGAAACACAAGTACATTCACAAGAACAATATTTCCGTCTCTGATAATCGCATAGTCACTGTAGCGTCCGTTTGAAATCTCTTTTTCGATTTCTTTCAGACGCTCATAGACGGTTGTGCGGCCAATTCCGAACTCGGTTGCAATGTCCTTCTGTGTTCTATACGGATAGCCCCGTATTGTTTCCATGTAAATCACAAAACCCTCCTACTCTTCCGCAAAATACTCAACCGGAACTCCGAAATACTTAGCCAGAATCAACAATTTGTCAAATTTTGGTTTGCTTCTTCCTCTTTTCCAGTCGGATAAAACAGACTGCGCAATACCAGTATCTTTTGATACTTGATATGTTGTTTTGTTTGTTTTGTCTAATAAAGCACTAAACTTTTCGTACAATTTTACACCGCCTTTCCGTATGCTTTTTATTGCTTATGCTACGGAAACGTGATATAATTTGTTTACCAGGCAAAATATATTATATTTCCGTAGCATATACACAAGCCATAACTTCGGCTTTCTTGTGTATGCTCATACTATACTACGGTTTTCCGATTTGGTCAATACATTTTTATCGGTTTTCTTTAGTATTGTTTATCTTTGTGAAAGGTGAATAAATTATGTATGAGAATTTTAGCAAATTATTACAAAAACACGGCGTAACGGCTTACAAAGTAAGCAAAGAGACTGGCGTTTCTCAATCAACTTTAAGTGATTGGAAACGTGGAATTAGTACACCCAAAAATGATAAGCTACAGAAAATAGCAAATTATTTTGGCGTAACTATTAACTATCTAATGACGGGGAAGGAGGAATCGGAAAAAGAACCGCAGTTAAAACCAAGAGATGAAAAAGATATTAAAAATATTCTTGCCAATACAGAACAGCTTCTGAGACAGGAAGGCCTCATGTTTGATGGAAATCCTGCAAGTCCAGAAGCTATTGAATCCATTCTGTCTGCGATGCAAATCGGAATGGAAATGGCAAAGAAGAAGAATAAGGAGAAATATACTCCAAAGAAATATAAAAAGGAATGATGCCTATGAATATTAAGGCAAGGGTTGATAAACTGGTAAAGAAATATAAAACCAGAAACCCATTTGAAATAATAAAATCCATGAACGTGATTATTGTGTTTTATCCTCTTGAAGGCGTGAAGGGATTTTACCAGCATTTTCAACGCAACAATATCATCTACATAGACGAGAGGCTTTCAGAGCACGAAAAGTTGTTTGTTTGTGCTCATGAACTCGGACACATGATTCTGCATAAGAAAGCAAATGCAATTTTCATGGATTCAAGGACTCAGCTTAATACAGATAAATGTGAGAATGAGGCGGATCAGTTCGCAATGAATCTACTCATATCAGATAGAATGATTGAGGAGCATCTTAATTTTACGACACATCAATTGTCGCAAATATTTGGATTTGAAAGA
This sequence comes from Lachnospiraceae bacterium, assembly GCA_022787145.1. Classification (GTDB taxonomy): domain Bacteria; phylum Bacillota; class Clostridia; order Lachnospirales; family Lachnospiraceae; genus JALFVM01. The sequence goes on from JALFVM010000163.1 coordinate 2,885, forward strand.
AAATTGATTGAACTGAGAATGAAAGATTTTAAATGATAACTACCGTCATGCAGGGGTGACGGTGGAAATATACCGGTACACGCAGGGATACTGGAAAATAATAATAGTCATTATACAGAGGATGACTAAGTATTTTATTCACAAAGGAGGGAGAGAAGCATGGAATTTATAACGATTCTCATTATTTTATTTATTGTATGGAAAATATATGAGATTGTTTATTTCAAAAGCCAAAAATTTATATCTCTAAAAAATCAAATTGAAAAATTTGTTACAAATTGTAACGAATTAAATGAACATATTAATTCGTTAAAAAATACTTATGTTGGAGTCAATCAGCTTGATTATGGGAAAGCATCATACTCTGATAAAAGTAAATGGAATTATAAAAGGCCAGAACTAAACAAACAGAAGTATGCTCCAAACATCTACAATTGCTCCAGGACCGTCTGTGACAACGCAAGGAAACAGCCATTTAAATATATATGCAAATACTTCGATGTCAAACAGACAGAAGAATCGCTGGAGAAATTTGAGGAAGTTCTTAATAACTACGAAGCGGCCGAACAAGGAAAAGTTGTTTTAAAAGCCGAAAAAGAAAAGATTTTGGACAGTATAAAAAATGATATTCCTGTTCTGATCAGAACGTTAAGTAAGAAAAAATTAGATCAAAAACTCGGATTTGAGGACATTGATTTAAGCACTGCATATTTTCCACGGTATATATTCAAGTACGTAAGTTCTGGAGGAAATGCATCAACTCAGTGTGAAATCGTTATGGACATAGACAACCTCAACCGGTTTGTGAAATACCTGGCTGAGAAAGTGAAGTTTAAAAAGAGTGCTGAGGGGCAACGCGCTCTCATGACAAGTAGCCTACGAAAAAAGATAATAAAAAGAGATGATTGCACGTGCAAAATGTGTGGTGCATCAACAAAAACTGAACCAAACCTTCTTCTTGAAGTTGATCATATTATACCGATTTCAAAAGGTGGATTGACAACGGAAGAAAATTTACAAACTTTGTGCTGGAAATGCAATAGATCTAAAGGATCTAAAATATTATAATCACAAAAACCGTCCTGGTGCTACCAACACCAGGACGGATGATGTATTCCGAAGAATACAGTATATTGTGCAAAAATTATTGTATCATCTTCGGAGTTGCCGCGCAATCAGAACGTTTGTGTGGTTTATTTTTTATACAATTTTAAGGAGGATGATGATACTATGTGGATTGAGGAACTCAAAAACGGCAAGTATAAGTTCGTAGAACGCTATGAGGACTATCTGACAGGCAAAATTAAGAAGGTTTCTGTGACACTTGATAAAAATACCGCCCAGGCAAGAAAGAAGGCTCAGAAGCTGTTAAACGAGCGTATTGAGGCATCTCAGGAAGTGAAATGCAAGAAGGAACTATCTATGAAAGAACTTGTTGAAGAATATCGAGAATATCAGAAATTATCTGTAAAAGAATCGACATACACAAGAAACTTTCATACTTGCAATACGCTTATTGATCTGTTCGGGAGTGATACGATTGTAGAAAGAATGACTGTGAATTACATTAATAAAAAGCTACTTGAGACAGGAAAGGACGTTGGAACGTTAAATGAATACCTGAGACGGTTCCGTGCGATGATCCGATGGGGCTATAAAAACGATTTGATCGAGGATATTCGTTTCATTGACAAATTAGATAATTTCAAGGACCGTCCTCACAAGGAAAAGATTCAGGAAAAATACCTGGAAAGGAGCGAGCTGAAATTGCTTCTATCAAAAATGGAACAGCCAACATGGAAACTTCTGACAGAATTTATGTCTCTATCCGGTCTCAGATTTGGAGAAGCTGCTGCTCTGGAGAAGGCAGATGTTGATTTTTCTGCAAAAGAAATACGGATCACAAAAACGCTCGATTCCGTAAATGGAGTTGTGACAACGCCAAAGTCAATGTGCTCGATCAGAAATGTATACATGCAGCCAGAGCTTTTCAATATCTGTAAGAAAATACAGATACACATGAAAAAAGAAGAGATGATAAACGGAGTCAGATCCGACCTGTTCTTTCACAACAAAAATGGAGATCATATTTCTTTTTTCAGTTTTAATAAGTACCTCAAGAATCTTTCATGGAACTTATTTGGGAAAAAGATTACAACTCATGCGCTGCGGCACACACACGCTTCTCTTCTTCTTGAGCAGAGTGTGAGTATTGATACAATCTCACGCCGGCTTGGACACGAGGACAGCAAGGTTACGAAAGAGATATATCTTCATGTTACTAAAGAGTTGGAAGAAAAGGATAATCGACAAATAGAAAGAATAAACTTGCTATAATATCTATGGGGCAAATATGGGGCAGATTTTTCGAACACTCTCGTATTTTAACGAAACAAAAAGAGCGAACAAACATTGAAAAATCAACGATTTGAACGCTCTTGAATATTCGTGAACATATAAAATAATGCCGGCGGCGGGACTTGAACCCGCACGACGTTGCCGCCAACAGATTTTGAGTCTGCCTCGTCTGCCAATTCCGACACGCCGGCTTGTTCTCTCGAACGAATACTATAATAACATATTGTCGAGAATTGTGCAAGCTTTTTTCAACAATTTTGAAAACTTTTTTTGTGCCAGAATGTTCGAGAGAACTTTTTTCTTCTTTTTTCATTTACTGTTCTACTATCCATTCTATAAAATCTCTCACAGCACCTTCTCCGCCATTATGATCCGCTACGAAGTCTGCTATAGAAACCACTTGCTTTACTGCATCTTTTGGACATCCGATTACTCCCCCAGCCTCTTTAATCAAAGCCATGCATGGAAAATCATTCATATCGTCACCAATATAGGCAACTTCATGCATCGTCCTGTTATAATGACAGGAATAATCCCTTTGGGCATCGCTATATCGTGAATCCCATAACCATCTTTAATGTGAAATGCTTTACAGACCTCTCCATCATTTCCTATATATACTTTTCCATCTGTAAGTGTCCCATCCACATCCATCACCAAATATTTTATCATTGTTTTCATCTCACTTTCTCTTATTTTACAAATTTTTTCTGTTAATTCTCTCAAAAAACTTCCGGCCGAATAAAAGAAGGGAACACAGCTCTTTGGCTGCGATCCCTTCTTTTATTGCCTATTTTTTATTTTACATCTTCAATCAGTTTCTCGTAAATTGGGAAACTGTCAAATGTTGCAAAGTAATCCTTTGGAGTCTCTGCACGACGAATCAGCTGATAACTGCCGTCCTCTTTCAGAAGAATTTCAGAGGATTTTAATTTTCCATTGTAGTTGTATCCCATTGCAAAGCCATGCGCGCCTGCATCATGGATAAAGAGATAATCTCCCTTGTCAATCTTCGGAAGCTCACGGTCGATTGCAAATTTATCGTTGTTTTCGCAAAGAGAACCTGTTACATCATAAGTATGATCGCACGGAGCATCCTCTTTTCCGAGAACCGTAATGTGATGGTAAGCACCATACATAGCCGGACGCATCAGGTTTACGGCACACGCATCTACACCGATGTACTCTTTGTGTGTATGTTTCTCATGAATGGCCTGTGTTACAAGACCACCGTACGGAGCAAGCATAAATCTTCCAAGCTCTGTGTAGATTGCCACATCGCCCATTCCTGCCGGTACAAGAACTTCTTCATAAACTTTGCGCACGCCCTCTCCGATCACTTTGATATCGTTTGGCTCCTGATCCGGTCTGTAAGGAATACCGATACCACCGGACAGATTGATAAATTTGATGTGTGCGCCTGTCTCTTTCTGCAGTTTTACAGCCACCTCAAAGAGAACCTTTGCAAGCATTGGATAGTACTCATTTGTTACTGTATTGCTGGCAAGGAATGCATGAATACCAAATTCTTTTGCGCCTTTTGCTTTCAGAATCTTAAATGCCTCAAAAATCTGTTCTGTAGTCATACCATATTTTGCATCGCCAGGGTTATCCATAATATCGTTGCTGATTTTGAAAAGTCCGCCCGGATTGTAACGGCAGCTAATCGTCTCAGGAATCTCGCCGATTGCATTCTCAAGGTAATCAATGTGGGTAATATCATCCAGATTGATAATTGCATTGACTTCTTTTGCATATTTGTATTCTTTTGCCGGTGTATCGTTGGAAGAGAACATGATGTCTCCCCACTGGCATCCGACTGCTTTCGCCATCATCAGCTCTGTCATGGAAGAGCAGTCACATCCGCAGCCATACTCCTGCAGAATGTTGATGATATATGGATTTGGTGTTGCCTTTACAGCAAAAAATTCTTTGAATCCCTTGTTCCAGGAAAAAGCGTCTTTTAATGCCTGTGCATTTGCGCGGATTCCTTTTTCATCATAAATATGAAATGGAGTCGGATATTCCTGAACAATTTCTTCAATTTTTTCTTTTGTAACAAATGGTACTTTTTTCATAATTTTCCTCCTGCGTTTCTATCTCTTTATTTCTCATCTGAAATAGAATAAATTATTTTATTTCCACAACATGCATCATATTAGTCACTGCGCCTTCCCCTGTACGGTTGTTTGTCACAGGGTCACCGGCTGTAAATACAAGCAAATCTCCCTTATTTGCAAAAGAGTTCTTCTTGATTACATTTACAGCAGCTTCTATGATATGTTCTGTAGAATCCTTTTCATTTCCCTTCAGTGGGATAACTCCCCAGTAAAGCTGGAGTTTGTGAAGAACCGTCTCATTTGGCGTAACTGCCAAAATCGGAACCTTCGGACGGAAGCTTGAAATCAGTCTCGCCGTCTGTCCGGATACGGTCGGAGTCGCAATCGCATCTGCCTGCAGATGATCTGCTGTCAGAACAGCTGCCACTCCCACTGCACTGGATACATTCTGTTTTCTGTACATTCTGCGGTGAGCAACGAAGCGCTCCGTATCAAGATGCTCCTCTGTACTGAGCGCAATCTCCACCATCATTTTTAACGCTTCCACCGGATATTTTCCATTTGCAGTCTCACCGGAAAGCATAATCGCATCCGTTCCATCGTAAATCGCATTGGCAACGTCCGTGACCTCCGCACGTGTCGGTCTCGGATTTCGCATCATAGAATCCAGCATCTGTGTTGCAGTAATAACCGGCACATAGCGGCGATTGCATTTTGCAATCAGCTCTTTCTGTATATGCGGAACGCGGTATGCAGGAATCTCTACACCAAGATCTCCTCTGGCAACCATAATTCCGTCTGCCTCTTTGATGATCTCATCAATATTTTCAATACCTTCTGCATTCTCAATCTTTGCAATAATAGCAATCTGCTGTCCGCCATTCTCATCCAGAAGTGTTCGAATCTCACGGATGACATCTGCGGTACGGACAAAAGAGGCCGCAATAAAATCAAATCCCTGCTCAATTCCAAACAAAATGTCCTGTCTGTCTTTCTGTGTAATACCCGGAAGCTTTACTTTTACATTCGGCACATTCACGCCTTTTCTCTCGCCAAGTTCTCCTCCGTTGAGCACCTTACAGACAATCTCTGTACCTTCGGAAGAAACCACTTCCAGTTCAATCAGGCCATCGTCAATCAAAATTCTGGAGCCTGCGCTTACATCTTCCGGCAGTCCCTCATACGTAATAGAAACACGCTGCTCATCGCCCTCGATTTCCTGCGTTGTCAGTGTAAACTGCTGCCCGTCTGATAAAGCTATCTTCTTATGCTCTTTTAACACTCCTGTACGGATTTCCGGTCCCTTCGTATCTAAAAGCAGAGCGATTGGTTTTCCCAGTTCTTCTCTGACACTTTTTACGAGGTCTGCTCTTCCTTTCTGCTCCTCATGATCTCCGTGAGAGAAGTTAAAACGGGCGACATCCATTCCGTTCATCGCCAGCTGTCGAACTACTTCACGGTCGTTTGTTGCAGGTCCCATTGTACAGATGATTTTTGTCCTCTTCATTATTTTTCCTCCTGTTATAGAGCCTTTTTCAGCTCTTTTTTTTCATAAGCTGCTTTTTACACGGTCTATTTTATGTGTTTATGAGTAAATAAATGATTCTGGCAATACTCATAATTTCCATTGCATTTTGAACAGAAGCGGAACTCCAAATCCGGATTATCTTCCTCCGTCTGGCCGCAAATGGCGCATTTATGTTTCGTAATTCTCTGCGCCTGTGCTCTGCTGACAGCTTTCTGATAGGTCCGCCGGCGATTCATTTCCTTCGGACTGTATCGTTTCATATTTCTTGTAGAGAAAAAGAACACAATAAAGTTTAATAGCGAAGCAACAATCGCAACAATTCTTCCCCAATAGCCCATTCTGGCTGCTGTAACAGCATCATAAATCAAAAAGGCAATATCAAGATATGCTATCCATTTAATTTTGATCGGGAACAGGAAATACAGCATCACCTGCATATCCGGATAAGAGGCCGCAAAAGCCAGGAAAATCGACATACTTACATAGTACGTAGAGAAAAGTCCCATTACGCTCTGTCCTGTTACGAAATACAGAAGAAATGCTCCGATTACTGTAAACACAAGTCCTGATAAGATATAGAGTGTATAACGAAACTCTCCCCAGGTACGCTCTAAAGCGGTACCCAACTGGTAATAAAACAGCAGCATAATAATCGTAAAAATATCAAGACTTTCCGGCGGAATCAAAACCCAGGTCACAAGTCTCCAAATCTGTCCCCGCAGAATATATGCCGGTTCCAGATAAAGATACATCAGCAGTCCAGGCGCAAACAAAGAAAGCGCATATCCAATCACATAACAGGCAATAATATAGACAGTCAGGTTGGAAATCCCCTTTCCGCGGAACCTTCGTTCCAAATCATTTACCATATTCATAATGTATCCATTCGTCTCCTTTTTTTATATTAAAACAGCTTTTTCTTCGAAAAAATCAACGCAACTACTAAAGTAATCACAAGCGAGATCAAAATCACAATCCAAAATCCATACGGTATTGTGGAAAACGGCATTCCATTGGGGCTCACGTTCATTCCATACGCACTGAAAATCATCGTCGGAATCGACATGACAATGGTGACTGTCGCAAGAAATTTCATAACAATGTTCAGATTGTTTGAGATAACGGACGCAAACGTTCCCGTCATGCCATTCAAAATTCCACTGTAAATATTCGCCATCTCAATCGCCTGTTTGTTCTCAATGATAACGTCCTCCAAAAGATCTGTGTCTTCCGGATACTGCTTGATTCTCTCAACCTTCAGCATCTTCTCCAGTACGACTTCGTTTGACCGCAGAGAAGTTGTAAAGTATACCAGAGATTTTTCCAACTCGAGAAGTTCCATCAATTCCTGATTTCTCTGCGAAGCGTGAAGTCGCTCCTCCACCTGCTCACTTTTCTTATCAATGATACGCAGATAATGTAGAAACATACTGGCATTTCGATACAGAATCTGCAAAATAAAGCGTGTCTTCATATACGTATAAAAATTGCGCACTCTGCCTTCCATAAATCTTGTCAGTACCGGCGTATCTTCCAGACAGACTGTAATCAGTACGTCGTCTGCCACTACAATGCCAAGAGGAATCGTTCCATACCAGTCTTTGTCATTTCGTTCCTCAATCATAGGAATATCCACTAAAATCAACGTGTAATTATCCTCTACCTCAATACGGGAACGCTCTTCCTCATCCAGAGGTGCACGCAGATCATCCAGTTCAATTCCATACTTTTCTGCAATCTGAAACAACTCTGTTGCCGACGGATTTGTCATGGCAATCCATGCACCGTCTTGTGGTTCCTCAATCTCTTGTATCGCTCCTTCTATAGTGCGAAATACTCTAATCAAAACGCTCACAGCTCCTTTCCCCTGTCTGACTTGGACAGGGAAACTCGCACGCCTTCGTCCTTCCTCAGACAGTTCTTTTTTCTTTATTTTCTTTTATCTGAATTGTCCTGGGACTAGGCCCGCTCTCCATGAGCTCTCACATCCTTTCCTCATCTTTTTCGTAAGAAATTGCCTTCTTCATTATAATTTCTAACAGGATTTTTGTCAATCAAACATCCGCAGGGAAGCTTATATTTACAAATATTTCACATTCGGCTATAATAAAGCACATGTGAAAAAGGTACACATCCATATTTTTTTACTGACAATGATACAGAACGAAAGGAAGATATTATGAGTGGTTCAACATTTGGAACAATTTTCAGCATGACAACCTGGGGAGAATCCCACGGCAAAGGGCTTGGCGTCGTTGTAGATGGCTGTCCTGCCGGAGTTTCCCTCTGCGAAGAAGATATTCAGGCATTTCTGGACAGAAGAAAACCTGGACAGAGCCGTTACACAACGGCACGAAAAGAAGGAGATCAGGTAGAAATTCTCTCCGGAGTCTTCGAGGGAAAAACGACCGGAACTCCGATTTCCATGATTGTGCGAAACGAAGATCAGCGTTCTCGCGATTACAGTGAAATTGCAAGCTACTATCGTCCAGGGCATGCCGATTACACGTTTGACGCAAAATACGGTTTCCGCGATTACCGGGGAGGCGGACGTTCCTCCGGAAGAGAAACGATTGGTCGTGTCGCTGCCGGCGCGATTGCTGTAAAAGTGCTTGAAGAAATGGGCATTTCCTTCTGCACCTATACCCGCAGCATCGGGCCTGTCACAATAGAAACCTTTGATTGCGAGGAAATTTCCAACAACGCCGTTTATATGCCGGATGCAGCTGCTGCCACACAGGCGAAGAAATATCTGGAGGAATGCATGTCCCAGAAAAATTCTGCCGGCGGTGTCATCGAGTGCCGCATCAGCCATGTTCCTGCCGGAATCGGCGATCCTGTCTTTAACAAACTGGATGCCAACCTCGCCAGAGCGATCATGTCCATCGGCGCTGTCAAAGGTGTGGAAATCGGAGACGGCTTTGCAGTCACACAATCCAATGGTCTGGAAAACAATGATGAATTCTTCTATGATGAAGAACATCAGCTGCAAAAGCACACCAACCATGCAGGCGGTATCCTGGGAGGAATCAGCGATGGAAGCGAGATTATTCTGCGCGCAGCAGTAAAACCTACCGCTTCCATCAGCAGCACACAGCACACCGTCAATAAAAACGGCGAGAACATTGAAATTAACATCAAAGGCCGCCACGATCCTGTGATTGTGCCAAGAGCGGTGGTCGTTGTGGAATCCATGGCAGCCATCACCATTTTAGATTCTATGCTGATGGGAATGGGCGCAAAACTGGAAAATCTAATCAAAATTTATGGTTAAACAATTACGGCAGATGCGAAACGCACCTGCCGTTTTGTTTTTGTAAAAATATCCTTTTATTTTCGAACCTGTCTGCCACCCAATTCAAAGAACTTGATGCAGTTTGGTGTCTCAATCTTCTGAGGTTTTCCTTTCATGACCAGAATATTTTTCTCATAGTCTACCTTAAATGTCGTGATGGTATTGCTCTCATGATTTGCAACCGCAATATGCTGGCTATCCGGAAATACAGCCAAATCTTTTGGATATTCTCCGCTGATTGGCAGTGCAAACTTCTTATTCAGAAGTCCCGTCTCATCGTCAATCTCATACATGGCAACGGTATTGTCACCTGCGGTAGAGCAAAACAGATGTTTTCTGTCCGGTGCAAGCACCAGCGCAGACGCTGCATCATGCATTCTGTCAAGCTCATCGGAAAGTGTATTCACTTTCTGAAGCAGCTCAAACTTCGGATTCTTTCCACTTCCGTCATAGCTGTACACATGAATCTCATTGCTCAACTCATGAAGAATATAAGCAAATCTTCCATCTGCACTAAAGCGGATGATTCTTGGCCCGGACTCTCTCGGACTTCTTAAAATATCCACCAGTTTCATCTTATTTTGCGGTTTCTGAATTTTATAGATTTTAATCTGGTCAATTCCATTATCCACCGCACAGATGTATTTTTTGTCCGGTGTCGGTCTTACACAGTTGACATGCGGACGGAAGTTGCGCTCCGCAACGCTTCCCAGACCTCTGTGGTAAACACCATCGAGTACTTTGTTCAGGCTTCCATCTGGATTTGTAGAAATCAGAGTTACTTTTCCATCGTGATAACCACCTACAAACAGATACTTACCTACTGCATCTGTCGAAAGAAAGCATCCACGCATTCCATCGATATCAATACTGTTGATACGTGAAAGATCACCATTATCCGCAATCGAAAATACGGCAACACCTTCGTCCTCAATCGAGTACAGATATTTGCCATTCAGTGACATAGTCAAATAGGACGCATTGCTAATCGGTACTTCCGATCTTTTTGTCAATGTTCCCTCTTCCACATCTACATCATAAATATAAATTCCATTGCCGCCTTTGCCATGCGTATAAGTTCCCACGTATGCTACATACTTTTTTTCCATAAGGCTTATCCTCCCAGCTAAACTTATGTCTGTCTCACTAACCATTATTCTATCACAAACAGGACTTTAACACAATAAAAGATTCTTGTCTGAACAAAGGATTCTTGTATTAATCCCGGAACAAAATTTCACCTGTTTTTTCATCCATACTGTCGACGATTGCCAGCGATTCCAGATGGATTCCTCTGGAACGGATCAAATCTCCACCAATCTGGAATCCTTTCTCAATCACAATACCGGCACCGATCAGAGTCGCTCCGGAATCTTCAATCAGTTGTGCAAGACCTTCCAGCGCTTTGCCGTTTGCGAGAAAATCATCAATAATCAGCACTTTATCATCTTTGCCGAGAAATTCCTTTGCGACAATGATGTCATAGACGCGGCTGTGAGTAAACGACTCCACTTTTGTTGTATATACATCTCCTGCAATATTCTTTGTCTGAGTCTTTTTTGCAAATACTACGGGAACATTGAAAACCTCTGCAACGACGCAGGCAATTCCAATGCCTGATGCCTCGATTGTAAGAATTTTGTTGATTTCTTCTCCCTCGAATCGGCGCTTGAATTCCTTTCCGATTTCATGGAAAAGGTTCACATCCATCTGATGGTTCAGGAAGCTGTCCACTTTTAAGACGTTTCCCTCCTTAATCTTTCCATCTTTTCTGATTCTGTCCTTTAATAATTTCATCTCTTATGCCCTCCGCATTTGTTCCTATTGCAAATTATTTTACTTACTTTCCCATATAAATGCAAGCAATTTATGTATGGCTTTTCTTCAATCTTATTCCATTGTCCATACATCTACGTCCTGCAGCTCATTTCTGTCTTTTATATGAAAAAATTCGACCTCACTCCAATGTTCTTTGAGTACCTTTTTTCCGCCTCGGTCTCCGTCCAGTTTCAAAAGCTCCGGAAAAAATTTTTTTGAAAACCACACAGGATTTCCCGTCATCTCCTCGCAGCAAACACACCCCAATCCATCCTGACAGCGCTTCTGCATATCTATCAGAAAATTTTCTGCTGTTTTTTCTGATAAATACGGCTGGTCTGCCACAAAAAATGCACACGCATCGGCGTCCTGTGTTCCGCGAATCGCTGTCTTTACCGACCAGGAAGCGCCTTTTTGACTGTCCGGTGAAAAAACAGCTCTGACTCCCAGACTCTTTGCCATCTCTAAAATTTCCTCATACTGCGTCACCACCAAAACCTCCCACGAAGCATGATGGTTACAGATTTTGACAAGTCGCTCCAACAAATGCAGATACATCGGCTTTCCTTCTATAGAAAAAAGCAGCTTATTCTCCGGCAGATTTTCCGGTATAAGATGCTTTTTTTCTTTCAGAATACGAATGCTTTCTCCAAATCGGCGGCTGTTTCCAGCCGCCAGATAAATCAGTGCCACTCTCATTTTTCCAGCAATCCCATCGCAATCTTCTCACTTGTAATCGGAAGCTCCCGAAACCAAAGTCCGGTTGCATTATAAATTGCGTGAGCAATCGCCGGAGAAGGCGTATTAATAACAATCTCACCGATGGATTTTGCACCAAACGGACCGGTCGGTTCATAGCTCGGCTCAAATTCCACTCGCAATTTTCCCATATCCAGACGTGTCGGAACTTTGTACTGCATAAAGGACTGGTTCATCATCTGTCCTTTTTGCGTATACTGAATGTTCTCATACAACGCCATTCCGATTCCCTGTACAAGTCCGCCCTCAACCTGCACACGGGCCAGGTTCGGATTGATGACTGTTCCGCAGTCTACAACTGCTACATAATCGAGAATTTCCACATGACCAGTCTCTTTGTCCAGTTCAATCTCAACCATACCAACCATAAACGGAGGCGGAGACACCGGTGAACTGTGTGTCTCTGTCACCTGAAGCGCACACTCATTTCCGCACATCGAGGAAGTTCCAATCTCCTGCAAAGTAACCGATTTTTTGCTTTCTAAATCTTTTACCACATGTCCGTCAAATTCCAGCCCTTCCACAGAACAATCCATCATCTGAGAGGCTCTCTGACAGATTTTTTCCTTCAACTTCTCACAGGCAATTTCTACTGCACGCCCTGTTACGTAGGTTGTACTGGACGCATAAGAACCAGAATCATAAGGAGAAGTATCGGTGTCTGCTCCCCCCACAATGATGTCATCTATTGTGCAATCCAGACATTCCGCAGCCATCTGCGACAGAATCGTATCACATCCAGTTCCCATATCTGCCGCTCCGATCAGCAATGTATAAATGCCATCCTCATTTAGCTTAATCGTAGCCGAACCGACATCCACACCGGAGATACCGGAACCCTGCATCGCCATACTTACGCCAACACTTCGAACTTTTCCGTTGCCCATGTCACGGCACGGATATTTCTCATCCCATCCGATCATCTCTTTTGCCCGCATCATACAGCGATCGAGCGCACAGCTTCTCGTTGTTTCCCCGTAATACGCCGGCATCACCTGACCCTCACGGACCATATTTTTCATACGCAGTTCTACCGGATCCATGCCAAGTTTTGCGGCAAGCTGGCTCACTGCACTTTCCACTGCAAAAATTCCCTGTGTCGCGCCATATCCGCGGTAGGCACCTGCAGACATGGTATTCGTATAAACAACATCATAAGCAAAACGGAAGGATTCCAGGGAGCCATACAAAGGAATCGATTTATGTCCGGAAAGTCCTACTGTCGTCGGTCCATGCTCTCCATAAGCCCCTGTGTTAGACAGCGTATACACATCAATCGCACGAATCTTTCCATCCTGATTTGCGCCCACCCGGACAGACACTTCCATCTCATGTCTCGGAGAAGATGCAATCTGAGATTCCTCACGTGTAAAAATCATTTTCGACGGTTTTCCTGTTTTCCAGGTAACAAATGCCGGATAAATCTCCGCAACGGCTGACTGTTTTGCTCCAAATCCGCCGCCGATTCTCGGCTTCACAACTCGAATTTTTGATTTTGAAGTTCCAAGAGCCTCGGAAAGAATTCTTCTCAGATGAAACACAATCTGTGTGGAGCTGAGTACATTCAATCGTCCATACGCATCCATATAACAGGTGGTACGAAATGTCTCCATCATGGCCTGCTGATTGGCCAGTGTGTGGTATGTCTCCTCCACAACGACATCACAGTCTTCGAACACAGCATCGATATCTCCCATGGAATCATAACCACAGGCACAAAGGTTTCTCTGATTGTCCGCTCCCACCGGACATTTTGCCTCCCAATTCTCCTCCGGGTGTACCAAAAGTGCATTGTCCTTTGACTTGTGGAAATCAAGAATTGCAGGGAGCACTTCGTACTCCACCTTAATCAGCTTTAATGCTTTATCGACACAGGCATCATTCTCACCTGCCACAATTGCAACCGGATCTCCAACATAACGCACATGACGGTCCAGAATCAAACGGTCATAGGGGCTTGGCTCCGGATAGGTCTGTCCCGCCATGGTAAATCTCTGATTCGGTACATCCTCCCATGTATACACAGCCTCAATGCCTTCCACCTTTTTTGCTCTATCTATACGGATTGTCTTTACCAAGGCATTCGCGTGCGGACTTCTCAGCACTTTTACGATCAGACAGTCTTTTGGTGCCACATCATCCATATAGACTGGTTTTCCTGTCACCAGCGCCATGGCATCTTTTTTTCGGATTGGCTTACCTACTACCTTCATACCGTACCTCCCTGTTTTTTGTATTCCATAAATGCATGAATCGCCCGAAGCTGTCCCTCATAACCGGAACAGCGACAGAGGTTTCCTGCCAGATATTCTTTGATTTCCTCATCCGATGGACATGGATGTTCGCGAAACAGCGCAATTGCATTCATCACCATTCCAGGATTGCAAAATCCGCACTGATCTGCTCCCTGATCTGCAATAAATGCTCCGAACTCTGCTGCTTCTTCCTGCAGTCCTTCCAGGGTATCCACCACATGACCATCTGCTCTTGCCGCCAGAACAGAGCAGGACAGCACCGGTTTTCCATCCATAAATACGGTGCAAAGTCCGCAGTTTGAAGTTTCACATCCGCGTTTTACGCTGTAACATCCATGATTTCTCACAAAATCAATCAGCAACAAATCCGGATTGATTTCATCCGTAATTTTCTTTCCATTTAATATCATATTAATCTGCATTCTACTGTCCCCTTTCCTCCAGAAGTTTTAAAATACCTCTTTTGATCAGAACTTTCGCCAGATGGCTGCGGTATGCGGCACCGGCTCTTGTATTGCTTCCTGTTGGAATCTGCTTCGCAAGCTCTGCTGCGATTGCTTCTGCCTCTTCCTGTGTGCAGCTGCCATTTGAGATGGATTGGCTCCATTCTTCTTTCATCGGCACGCAGAGCGCTCTTGCCGGTCTTGCACCCACAACCACTTTTCCGCCTGTCTCATTTACGGAAAGTGCCACAGCCAACACTGGAAAATCAGTCTTTGTATTTCTGTGTGTCAGATACACATGAGATGCCGGTGTCTTTTTGACAATCAGGCGAACAAGAATGTCATTATCTTTCTTCCTGTTTACAAATTCTTTCAGAGAAATCACTCCACCTTTGTACAGTTCCACATATGTATCCATTGCCAGAAAGCAGGTCAGGATATCGGAAAAACCAAATCGCCCGAAAATACTGCCTCCCACGGTCGCAAGATTTCGAAACTGTACACCGACGATGTGTCTTGTACTCTCTCGAATCGCCCCCTGGCTGAATGCATCCAGTCCTTCATGCAGCTCCAGCTGCCGCAAAGTTGCCATACATCCAATTGAGAACTCTTCTTCATTTTCCTCAATTTTATCCAGCCCCAGTCCAGACAAATCAATGACTGTATGGACTCTGGTGTTGCTCATTTTCATCCAGAGCATTCCGCCTATGATGCGATTTGCTCTTTTCTGATTCAGCTCATAAGCCTGCTCCAGACTTTCTGCCTTCACATACTGCTTCACTTTTAACATGTTCTGTCTTCCTCCATATTTCTTAAAGAAATCATACATCCGTAGTCACTGTATTGCAATGCTTCCTTCTGCATTTCCTCCCGGTCTTTTTCCGAGAGTACATCTATTTGATTGATCACATAACGATATTCACAAATCACACCTTTTTTCTGTCCCGTCTGGCCGTTTAAAATTTTTACTATATGGTGCGGTCTGATCACTTCATCCGGGTCACACAAAAACTCCTCACAAACCCGCTCATATCTATGACACGCCTCCTGAAACGTCTTTCCCACAGCACTTGCGCCTGCCACTCCGATGATCAAATCTGTGCCTTTTGGCAGAACCGGTTCATGCTCTGCCGGAACCTTCAGCGGCAGGCGGCGGCTTCCATCTGCCTCCACCAGCACCACATCGCAATTTTCAAGCAGTGTCTGAGGGAAATCTGCGGAAAAACCTTTGATTTTTCCCTCTTCACAGAGCGTTCCCACAGGAACCAATCCATATCTTCCCTCCGCCTGCATATGCGTAGTCGTTGTAATCGCCACCCGATATCCCATCTCAGTCAATTCTCTTGCCAAAAGATAAATCAGCGTGGTCTTTCCCCCAGCTCCCACGACACCGATCAGCCTATGTCTGTCAGGAGAAATCTTCAGGCGCTCTGTCAGAGTATTTCTGCCATTTATCATGTTACACAGCCTTCCTTTCACACATTTTTTTGAAAACATGCAAGAATTTTGTAATGTCATATAAATGATTCTGACACTCCAACGGCTAAAGCACGTTGGGTTCTTATATACATTCACTTCCAAATATACTCTAAAGCATATAAGACTAATGAAATTCTATAAGACTTTAACTACCAAAGATACTTCTGTATCCATTAACGATAGCATAAGGCTCGTGTCAAAACCTTTTATATATTCTCTTTTTAAATTGCTATACTACTTAAATTTTTCTTACCTGCTAATCTATTTACTTCCAAATTATGAAGTAGAT
>JALFVM010000193.1 GCA_022787145.1 Lachnospiraceae bacterium
CATCCCCGAAAGTAATAGCAAATCCAGCAAATGGATTTTGGTATTACCGGGGTGGATCTTGCTCTTAGAAAAAGAACCTCTCACTTGTATGGGAAAAGAGAGCCCCTTATACAACATGGAAATGAAAAAACCTCGCTATGGAAGAAATATGATTTTGTTGATATAATTCTTAAGGAAAGTATCAGATTCAGAGCAGATAATAAAAGAGCAGTTCTGGAAAAAATAGAACTGCTCTGAATGTGATTCTTTCTTATTGTACCAAGTCGCGGACGTTTAGCCGGGATGTATATGGGGATTGCTTTTCTCCCCCAAGCCGAAAAGTGAAATTTCTGCCTTACAAGCTATGGAAATTCCTATTGTTTTTTGAACAACAAAGAATTTTAGGCATGCTTCGCAGACTTTCCAACGGAAAGCCTGAAAAAAACGATATAAATATACTGAATTACCAATCATTCTGTGCATATGTCCTTCCGACTGGTTTCATGCTGCAGCAGCCACATGCGGGGCAGATTGTGATATCAAAATTCCAGACTACTTTCAACAGCTCTGCAATAGAAAGTCCTGTAAACCTCTGACGGAACTTTTGATGTCCCTGTAGTTTAAAAATGAGTTTTAGATTCTTCGCTTTTGAACGATTGTTCAAAAAACCATAATAACGTACTTTTTGAAAACTATGAGGCAGCACATGCATCAGGTATCGCCGAATAAATTCCTGATTGGTAAGAGTAATCTTGCGTTTGGGATCACCGGAACTTTTACCACGTGCTGAAAAAGTTACTTCCTTTTCAGTGACCGACAGGATCCGGTTGTTGGAGATGGCTATCTTATGTGTATATCTTCCAAGATATTCGAGGGCATTGCCAAATCCATTAAATGTTTCTTTTATGTAAGGACACCATTCTTTTGCATAAAGATCATTTTTGAATTCCTTCCACTCATAGGAGTTACGTAGTTTCTCGCAGGAGGAAGAGAAAGAAAGCTGTTTCTGTTGATACATGTGATCAAGACAGGAGAGGTATTTGCCTTTAAATTTATCCCTGAGTACTTTAACCGGAATAAAAAACTTGTCTTTTGACTTACGTATCTTTTGCTCCTGTGTGAGACCGCCGCCTGAAATGATACAATGCATATGCACATGGTAATCCAGTTCCTGATTCCAGGTATGGAGAACCTGAATGATACCGGGTGTTGCTCCGAGATACTTCTTATTGGCTGAAAGTTCCAGAAGTGTTTCAGAGCAGCATCTGTGAAGCAGACCATAAAGAGATTTCTGGTTACAGTAAATCAGGTGGTTTAATTCATGTGGGAGAGTAAACACTACGTGGAAATAAGAAGAGTCAATGACTTCTGCCCTGCGCTTATCTACCCAGATTTCTTTGTTAACAGCCTGGCAGTTCGGGCAATTCCGGTTGCGGCAGGAATTATTGTGAATCTCGATATGTCCACATTCCGTACACTCACTGATGGAATACCCCAGAGTTCCGGATTTACAATCCATGATGGCTCTGGAAGCTTTTTTCTGTATATCGGATTGAAAAAAATCCGAATTACAATAATCCGCATAAGAAAAATCCCAAATCTGCTGTATCTTAGACTTATTCATGGAAGGTACCTCCCATCTTATCAAAGGGGCTTGGGGAAGCCGAAAGGGTGCGGGCAGACAGATGCACATAAATTAAAGTAGAGGAGATGGAACGGTGACCCATAAGATTTTTTAAAGTTAGCAGATCCGTACCGTCTTCGTAATGATAGGTTGCGAAGGCATGACGGAAAGTGTGGCAGGTGAAGCGGTGTTCCCAGCCTAGTTCCCTCTCATGAGAACGGATAAAATCAGGAACACTCTGATGGTCAATCGGCTTGGAGGGATTTCTTTTCTGAGGAAAAAGCCAGTCCTTTGGACGCTTCTCAGGAGGGAGAGAATACCAGTATTGCAAGATAAGCTGCCAGGCATTTTCTGAAAGCTGGGCATAACGGTCAGAGCGGCTCTTTGAAGCACGGATATGGATGCGGTTTCTTGAATGTTCGATGTCGGAACATTTCAAATGACGGACTTCACCAATACGGAGTCCAGCAGAGAACATCAGACAAAGAAGGGCTTTAAATTTAAGGTCAGAAATAGAAAAAAGGAAGGTCTGCATTTCTTCCCTGGTAGGGATAAAAGGGATATAGGAATCAAACCTACGGAAGGGAATCTGGTAGGGATCCCATTGTTTGTGAAGAACAAATATGGTGAAGAAACGCAGCTGGGAGATACAGCAATTTATCGTCCGGTCAGAAAGAGAGCGTTCTTTCTGGATCCAGAAGATGAAATTTCTCATTTCCTGCCAGGATACATCTTCCGGAGAAGTATGAATGACATCGGAAAGATACTGAAGGTATGCAGAGATATATGTAGAATAAGAAACAATGGTATGGTCGGTAAGACCGCGAAGGGAGAGCATCTCCCGAAAAGAATTAAAATGATCGTCCATAATGGAACCTCCTAAGTAAAAAATAAAATAACAGCAAGAACCAGACATTTATTTGGTTACTGGGCGGTGGACGATAAAATTTTTCAGATATGTAGTTGTTGAGTTTAAAAATCCATGATAAACTAAGCATAGCAGTTCTTGTGAATATGTAGTTGTTTTGTGTGGTAACTTAACAATACAACATATACACAAAAACTGCTATTTTTTTTTGAAAAAAGTAGTGGTTTCACGTACTTAGGGCTAGCCGTCGCGCTAGCGACTTGGTACAATATAAGTAAAGTCCAGGGGAATAATATCCTAAGCGGCAGGTTACTGATAATCCGGTTCAATCATTAGTAAAAGGAAATTTGATTATGTACCATAAATTAAAAATCTCTCATAAATGGAATGTGGCGGATACAATTACCA
>JALFVM010000057.1 GCA_022787145.1 Lachnospiraceae bacterium
CTCCCGAAGTCCGGTTCCGGCGGGGCTTATTAAAGTGCCTATATTCATAAAGCTGCCACTCTATATCTTTTCAAAAGTTGGGCAGATTGGTACTTTGATAGACTATATTCATTTTGAAATTACAGTTTGCGGAAACTCAAGTTATTTTCAGGACAGGGGACAGTCACCTGTCCTGCTGCTGACTCATTCCGGACAGACGTATCTTGGCAATCCTCTGGAATGTTTCCCATATTCAATTGCCTCTGCCGGACAATGGCAGATACAGGCCATACAATGTGTACATGATTTTCCCCAGATTGGCTTTCCATCTTTTATTCTGATATTTTCCATAGGACATAATGTCACACATTTTTTACAGGATATACAAGTGTTCTTCACGGAAAACTTATCGGCGTGGACGAACATCGGATAAAATGCTTTATTGACGACTCCGCTGCATAATTTTCCAGCAAAAGTTACCTTGTTGTCTCCAAAAGGAATATTACTTTTTAATGCTTCGCATACTTTATTAATGGAAGGCTCCGCCAGCCGAATTATTTGTTTTGCCTCTTCCTTCTCCGGTGTTTTAAACATAGCAATATAATTTTCCGGCATAACAATACGGGCACATCCCATATATTTCATATCAATTGTATTACATAATCTTTTCAGATATAAACCGGCATTTCCAATACTGTCGCCGCAAGTCATAACAAAATATATTTTCCTGCTTCCGATCAGCCTTGTTTTTGACAGCCAATCAGACACAATTCCTGGAATTCTCCACGCATATGTAGGCGTTACCACTACCCACGGCTGATCTGATATTATAGATTCATAATTATGAGACCGCAATCGTTCAAAAAGATTTTGTACCTCATCATTTACATCATCACTTATTTTTCTCGCCACATAAGCACTGTTCCCAGTACCCGAAAAATATAAAATCATTTTTATCTACCTTCCTAATCAACATTCTTCTCACGAAATACATGTCAGTCTATTGATATTTATCTTTTAATTTCTGTATGTCTTCTTTATCAATCCATTCTTCCGAATACCCACACCTACAGCACAAATATCGCTGTACCAATACGGCTGAAAAATTTGACCACCCGATTTGAATGTTGTTTCCGGATCCATATGGTCCGGCTTTGCCTTTTATTCTGATAATGTCCGTACTATTGCACTTTGGACAACAATGTGTATTTTTCATCTTATACCCCTCCTACATCAGCCCATAGATTTCATATCTGGAAAGCATATTCTGCAGCATAAGCTTTGTACTCATAAGCTGCTTGTAAGTCACTGTCTTTGATTTTCCCTCTACCTTCATCTTCTCCATTTTACTTACTGTATCATCATATTCCTTTTGAATCGCTTGAAGCATTTTTTCAAATTTTTCTTCTCGTTCAGACATCATATCCCTCCACAATTTTAGTTGCTGTAATTATGATTATTTTACACTAAAATAATCATTTAAACACTACTTTTTTCAAACCAAAGGGACAGGTTCTGTAATTCATAAATGAGTCACAAAACCTGTCCCTTTGGCTCCTGAAAAGCTATTTGAATTGTCCCCTGTCCTACTCCCGGATTTCTTCTTTTCCGAGTGCTTCATGAATCTGCGGCATATATTTCTCCACATCCATTAACAATACACAGATAAATAATACCACGCTGATAATCAGTCCCAACCATGAAAAATCAAATTTGATCGCATTGATCACTGTCTCTGACTGTATCATTTCCTTGGGATTATAGCCTGCAAACGCAAGAATCCATCCGGTGAGCGCACTTCCGAAACCGATACCGATTTTGGAACCTATAGACTGAGAAGATGCCAAAAGTCCTTCTGAACGAATTCCTGTCTTCCACTCTCCATAGTCACAGGCATCTGCAATCAGAGCATAAACACCGGCAAACATAGGACCTGCTCCAATCAACATAAAATTTCTTTTTGAAAATTTATTGGAAAACCAGGGCATAAAAAATAAAACAATAATACCGGGAAGTTGTCCGATGGACATTAGCTGGGTCATAAACATAGGTTCTCCCAAAACAACATTACAGTAAAAAATCTGAGAACCAATGGCATTTGCATTCATGAGCAGTGTAAATGCTCCGATCAGCAGCGACAGATAAAAATATTTATTTTTTAATACTGCCGGAAGTTGCTCCTTCATTGGCAGACTTTCATTTTTCTCCATCTGGCCATCTTCACTCATACCAACAATTTCTGAAATAGTAATTCCCGGAATCAGTATTAAAATACCTGCGGTCACTCCAAGAATGATACCGGTAACTGTCCAGCCAAATTTGAACTGCATCCCTGTAATCGCCGTACCGATTACAAGCCCTACAGCATTATTACAGATAGAAGAAACAACACTGGTCGTATTTCTCTCCTTATCATTTCTTGTCATACGGGCCAGAAGCGCACTGTGAGCAATACCAAAAATTGTATATACGATACAATTCAGGAAAATATAGGTGAAGTAAGCATATACAAGTTTCATTGCCTCGCTCCACCCCCGAGGTACACTGACAATAAGAATCAGTCCGATGCACATCAACGGTGCGGATAGGATCAGCCAAGGTCTTGCTTTACCCAGCTTCGTATTTGTTCTGTCCACGATGCCGCCCATTACCAGATCGGTCACTCCGTCAAGCAGACGACAGATCACAAACATGGTACTGATTGCTGCTGCACTGATCAGTGCCGTATCTGTATAATAAGCAAGCAAAAACGATGCCATCAATGTACTCATTACATTGCCGCCGCCTGCCCCACATCCATAACAGACCTTTTTCCACATAGGGATTTGTTGGTTTTCCTTCATTTCCAGATTTCCTCCTTCGCAATTGTTACGATATTTCACATACTGTAATTATAAATTTCGGTCTCTTGACAAACAATTCGATTTCCACTAGGATTAAGTCAAAGTTGGAATTAATAATTACAATAGGGTGAAAACTGCTGCAAAAAAGGGGGAAAGCAGAATGAATACCATTTATATCAAAGAATTTACAGTACTTGCAGAAGTAAAAAATTTCTGGGAAGCGTCTGAGCGTCTCTATATGAACCAGTCTACCCTTTCCAAGCATATTAAAATCCTGGAAAATGATCTGGGTGTTCCTCTCTTCAAGAGAACCACACGCCGTGTGGAATTAACCAATTACGGAGAGGCTTTTCTTCCCTATGCCCAATCTATTGCCCGAATGGAATTCGAATACTCTTCCCTGCTCCTTCAGATGCGAAATATAGAAAAGGGAGCAGTAACTCTGGGCACTATTCCTTCGATGGCACAGTATAACATTACCAAAATACTAAATTCTTTTTTGAATGAATATCCGGATAGTACGGTGAAAATCATTGAAGATGACGCCAACAATCTGATGAACCTGCTTTGCGACAAACAATGTGAACTGATTTTCACAAGAGAAAGCAAACTCAATTTTGAGAAAAATTTTCTGAATGATGAAAAAGTAGTTCGTATACCTTATGTCCGCGATCATATGGTAGCATTGCTTCCGAAAGCACATCCTCTGGCAAATGAAAAGGAACTTTCTCTGCGCAGCCTGAAAGATGAAACTTTCTGTTTCATCAAAAATCCTTCCCTGATGTATGATCTGTGTGTGGATGCCTGCCAGTCCGCCAACATTATTCCAAAGATCGCTTTCACCAGCCATCGACTAGAGAGTATTTTTGACATGGTAAGTGCCGGTTCTTATGTAGCACTTCTGATGAACTGGCATACGGCTCCGCCGGAAAAAGCTGTCTATTCTCCGGACGCACCGTGGGTATCCATTGATATCACACCCCGGATTTATTCACAAATATCGCTTTGCTATCTGAAAGACCGCAAATTGTCCTCAACTGCACAGAACTTTGTTGATTTTTTTCAGAGAAAATGTTTCGAATCTAAAATTGAATCTTAATACAGGAAATATAGCTGCCACTCTTTTACCTTCGGGCAGACATATCCCAACACGTCTCCGGAATGTCTGCCATATTCAATTGCCTCTGTCACATTCAGACATTACTTTTCTCCACTTTTTCCTGCATTTTCCCTGCCATTTCTAAAAATGCCCGTTCTGATATGATAGCTAATCCCTGGCATTCATCCCCTAATACAATCAGATTATCTCCGGGATGAATCTGAAATAGTTTACGAGCTTTCGCCGGAATGACGATTTGCCCTTTATCACCAACTGTCACCATACCAAAGATGTGCTTTCCTTTTGGCGGTACGCCGAGACCATAATTGTCTCCTTTTTCGTAATTCACAAGATCATCAAGAGTTACACCAAATACATCCGCAATCGCTTTACACTGTTCGATATTCGGTAATGATTCACCTGTCTCATACTTCGAAAGAGTCTGTCGGCTTACATTGATCTGCTCCGCCAGCTCTTCCTGAGACATACCTGACATTTTTCTCAGGGAAATAAGATTATCGCAAAACATTTTTTCGCTCCTTTCTGATTCCTAAAGAACACCAGCGTACAACCGGTATTCGTGAAACAGCTTCATTCAGCACCAATCCTCCCACAAACGCTGCCACAGCAGTCAAAACATATAAAATGACTCCCGGCAGGTTTGTATATGTATGCAAATAATAAGCACAGGCAGAAAGCGGAAGATAGTGGAACACATATAAACCAAAACTGCGCTTTTTCAGAAATTCAATGGCATCATATTTTCGATCAAACCAGCGTTTTGAAGAACCAAGAACAGCAAGACACATGATCCATGCATAAGCAATTGCCAATGGACAATTGACGGTCGGCCCTACAGCATAATTCTTTCCATAGTAAACAACCGTGTAAATAATCCCGAGTATCCCGGCTGTAATCAACAGAGGAATCGCAAAACACTTCAACTCCTCCACCGTCTTTTCATTGGAGAATATAAAATATCCTGTAAAAAAAGAAAACCCATAGATGCCAAAACGATATACAGGAATAATCGGTGTATTGAAAACCTGTGCAGATAAATAGCATAATAGAAGAAATACAGTAAGCAGCCAAATGATACCTGTACCGGACTCACGCTGCACTTTCCATTTATCACTGTCAAATCTTCTAAATACCAGAAGAACCATAGATAAAATCCACATAACCTGAATCGTCCATAAGACACCTGTTCCACTAACTACCATAATCAGATACATGAAAAATCTGGACATATTTGCAGGCATATTCTCAAAAGCTCCGCTGATCGCCATATTATAATACCCCTGAATCCATCCCGTAACAAAAAGTCCAATCGTAGAAGGTACCAGAAGCTTTCTTGTTCGAGCACGAACAAACTCTCCGATATTATGCGCATCAAGATAATACTTTGCACTCATGCCACTTATGATAAACAAAATAACCATAAACCATGGATAAAGAAAATATTGTATTATATCCTGCCCATGAAATACCGTGATTGTTCCAATCACTCCCTCACTAATAATGGAATTAAACATATAAATGACATGGTACAGCACGACAAGAAGAATCGTTGTGCACCGAATATTGTCTATATAATGTTTTCTCATACAAATGCCACCTTTGCTATTTATTTTAACATATAAATTATAGCAATAATGACATTTCACTTCCACCAACTATTTTTAACAGAAAATTCCTTTTCATGTTAAAAAAAACGGACAGGGGACAGTCACCTGTCCGTTTCCTGTCCCCTGGGCCTTTTCATCACAATGTAATTATCTGAAATATTTTTTCCATACATGTTTTGCCAGAAAAATATAGATCACTGCCATTCCCCAGATAAGCAACTCAATCACAAGAACAGGAATTCCGATATTTGAAGCAATCACTGCAACCGCATCCAGAACCGCATGAAGGATGATCGCCAGCAGGAACAGCGGTATGCGACATTTCTTCCCGGAAGCCGCAAACCAGACAATTACTGACAGGGAAATCTGTGCTGCAATGGCACCGATTCTTTCCATCGGGCTCAAAAGAAAATACCAGGCAGGTGTTGCAATCAGGGTATCAAAAGCCGCTTGCAATGTACCTCTTGCTGCTTCATCCAGAGGTGCGAGCAGCACCTGAGTCTGTCCCAGATTAATCAGAATCGAATAGATCAGATTGTTGATCATTCCTATTGTCAAAAGTACCATTGCCTCAAATCCACCATGACCGGCACCATACATAAGTGCATTATGTGGATCGCCATGTTCTATCTTCAATAGAAAACGCATGGCAAGAAACCTGCCGGTCTCCTCAAAGATTCCTGCCATCAGACTTCCATACAATGCATACAGCCACATATTGTTCTGTATCATGGTTCCCGCTTTAGATCCGAGCACAACAAAATGCACAATCTGCTCCAGTATCAGTGCGAAAACCAGCATAACAGCACAACCGATAAAAAAACTTTTCACAGTAACTTGGTATTTTTTCCTGAAAAACAGGAGCAGACCAACAGGAACCAGAATGCCTAAGAGCATATTTAAAACCATAAAAACAATAGATAATGTAGAGACCATTTGAACCTCCGGACTTATATTTTATTCATTCAATAATTCGAACAGCAGTACCATATGCAATCACTTCCGCTGCCCCCTGCATAATTGCGGAAGAACCATACATAAC
>JALFVM010000159.1 GCA_022787145.1 Lachnospiraceae bacterium
ACTGGAACATATTGACAGGGCGATTTCTCTGGAAGCTATGCATGAAGAGGCGTATCGTGTGCTGTCGGAGATTCTTGTGGCACAAAAAGACATCACAGGCGCGATTAAGGTGGTAGAATCTTGTCTTCCTGATTTTGCGGAAAGTGAGATTTTGTATGGCGAATTGATTTCTCTGTATGAGAGGGAAGGTCGACCGGAAAAAATCAAGAAACTTCTGGATGACTGCAAATCGTCAAAAGTGCGTAAAGCTTTTTCGGTGTACATCACACCGGATCCAAAAATCAATTACAGCACAGGACGTTATCGCAGCAATCTGGACATTAAACTATATGGAAAGGATGTTACGTTTTATTATACTCTGGACGGGAGCGAACCGGATAAAAACAGTCAAAAATATGAGCAGCCGATTTCCATTAGTAAGGGAGTTACGGAGCTGAAAGTGATCGCTTATAGCCGTTTGGGAATTCCAAGTGATGTGATTTACCGAAAATATACCATCTCTTAAACGAGGAGAAAAATAGGGAAAGAAGTATGAATATAAGAATTCTGTCGGTTGGAAAAATAAAAGAAAAATATTTAAGGGATGGGATTGCAGAGTACGCCAAGCGTCTTGGGCGATACTGTAAATTATCCTTTTCGCAGGTCAATGATGAGAAAACACCGGATGGAGCCAGTCTGGCGCAGGAGGAAGCAATTCGAAAAACAGAGGGCGAACGTCTTCTGAAACAACTAAAAGACAATGAGTATGTGATTGCGCTGGCACTTGACGGGAAAATGATGGATTCCCCCTCGCTTGCCGCTCATCTGGAGAAACTGGCGGTGCAGGGAAATAGTACGATTGATTTTGTGATTGGCGGTTCGCTTGGGCTGAGTGAGGAGGTCCTGCGAAGAGCAGATGAGAAATTATGCTTCTCGCCGATGACGTTTCCGCACCAGCTGATGCAGATCATTTTACTGGAGCAGATTTACAGAAGTTATCGCATCATCAATCATGAGCCGTATCACAAATAGCGTCGTTTTGCGAAGGAGAAGAAGATGAAAATAGAAGAAATCAAAGGATTGGAAGAGTATCTGACTCAGTTTCCGGTATTTGAATATCAGGTGATTGAAAGTAAAGAATTATTTTTTGAGCCAAGAGTGCGCGTGATCTGTCAGCAGGAGTGTGAGCGTTTTGGGACGACCTGGGCATGCCCTCCCGGTGTGGGAACACTGGAGGAATGCGAGCGCAGATGCCTCGCTTATCCGTATGGATTCTTCTTTTCAAGCGTGGCAGAGGTCAGGGATGTTCTGGATATGCAGGAGCTTCTTGCGACAAGAGATGCCCATGAAGCGCTGACCGGAGAAATTGGTGCATATATACAGAGGCAGGGATATGACTGTTATATCCTGTCTACGGAATCCTGTGACATCTGTGACACCTGTGCCTATCCGGACGAACCCTGCCGTTTTCCGGACCGGATGCATCCCTGTCTGGAGAGCCACGGTGTCGTTGTATCCGATCTGGTGGAACGTCATCAGATGGCTTACAGTCTGGGTGGAAATACGGTGTTGTGGTTTTCGTTGATTCTTTTTCGTGAAGCATAGTTTCAGCAGAGAGGAAGTGTGCAGATGGGGAGATTTTTGAATCCGGATAACCGTGCATTTCAAGACGTAGTAAATTCAAGAATATATGTGGACAAAACAGGGCTTTTGGAATATACGAACAGCGTAATCGATACAACTGCGAAGTTTATCTGCAACAGTCGTCCACGCCGCTTTGGCAAATCAATCACGGCAGATATGCTTACAGCATATTATAGCAGAGGTTGTGACTCAAAAGAACTGTTTGCCCCTCTGGAGATTGGGCAGAGTGAAAATTTTGAAAAATATTTAAATCAGTATGATGTGTTTCATCTGGATATTCAATGGTGTATGATGGATGCAAAAAGCCCTGAGAAAACAGTAGATTACATGAATTCTCATATCATTGCCGAACTGAAAGAAGCGTATCCTGGCATAGTACCGGATTCTGTACAGACTGCCTATGGAGCATTGTCTCAAATTTATACAGAAACAGGGAAGCGTTTTATTGTTATCATTGACGAGTGGGATGTGCTGATTAGAGACGAATCTGCAAATCAGGCTGTGCAGGAAGAATATATCAACTTCCTCAGAGGCATGTTGAAGGGAAGTGAACCTTCCAAATTTATTCACCTTGCCTATCTGACAGGAATCCTGCCGATCAAAAAGGTAAAAACACAATCTGCACTCAATAATTTCGATGAGTATACGATGCTGGATGCTGGAGAACTGGCATCCTATATTGGTTTTACAGAAGAAGAAGTAAAAGAATTGAGTGATAGATATAGAAGAGATTTTCGTGAAGTGAAGCGTTGGTATGACGGATACGTGCTGGAAGAACAGCACATGTACAATCCAAGAGCAGTTGTGAGTGTGATGCTTCGGGGAAAGTATCAGAGTTACTGGGCACAGACGGGGACATATGAGTTGATTCTTCCACTAATCAATAAGAATTTTGATGGATTGAAAACGGCAATTTTGACGATGCTGTCCGGCGATGAGGTCAGAGTCAAAACGACTTCTTTTCAGAACGATATGGTTTCTTTTAGAAGCAGGGATGATGTATTGACGCTTTTGATTCATTTAGGTTATCTGGCTTATGATCAAAAGAAACAGACAGCGTATATTCCGAATGAGGAAATTCGCAGGGAATTTGCGGATGCGGTAGAGGAAAATAAATGGAATGAACTGATTGAATTCGAGAATCAGTCCAGAGAACTGCTGGAAGCAACACTTGATATGGATGCAGATGCAGTAGCAGCAGGAATTGAGAAAATACACATGGAATATGCTTCGTCCATTCAGTACCATGACGAGAATTCGTTGAGCAGTGTTCTTGCGATTGCGTATTTAAGTACCATCCAGTATTATTTCAAACCGATTCGGGAGTTACCTTCCGGAAGGGGATTTGCAGATTTTGTATTTATTCCCAAGATAGAATATACAGCCGATTATCCTGCTTTGGTGGTGGAATTGAAGTGGAATAAAAATGCAGAAACAGCATTGCAGCAGATCAAAGATAAAAAATATCCGGATTCTCTTCTGCAATATACAGGTCACATATTGATTGTTGGAATTAATTACGACAAAAAAAGTAAAGTACATCAATGCAGTATTGAGAACTATGAGAAGTGATAGCAGATTGTAAAAATAAAAGATAAGGTAAAAAACAACCACATAACTGGGAGAAAAGCCAGAATGTGGTTGTTTTTTTGTTAAGTGATTCAAAATAAGAACAAATGATTATTTATCACGGTAAATAAATTTTATAATAATTATAAAAACATAAAAATGCCAATACAAAAAAGCAACCACACAACGGATTCTTCAAATCAGAAGTGTAGTCACTTTTATACAAAATTATTTTACGGTTATTGTAATCGGTTTTGTGAAATCGCTATAAAAATTCTGTGGAATACTTCTAGTACGAATATAAGATCTCATTTTCACATAATAAGTCTTGCCTTTTTTCAGCTTTGTTGTGGTACAAGTCTTTGTCGTACTGGAAACCTCTGGCAATCGTGTATAACTGTTGGTACCTTTTTGTCTGTAGTAAATAAGATAACCACTTTTCCAGCCAGAACTTGCTGTACTCTTGGCACTCCAGGAAAATGTTACCTTACCACCGGAATTTTTACTTACCTTTAAAGTCGGAGTTGCCGGACGAGTGTACAGCGTTCTTGTTCCTTCGTAATAAGGAGAGTAATAATTTTTACCCTGATAGCTTCTGTATGCGCGCACGATAATCGTGTATTTTCCGCCTGCCTTTAAGCCAGTGATTTTGCAAGAGGTTGTACCTTTCTTTACAACGATTCTTTTGGCGATGGTGCCATTATTTTCATTTCTGGCATAGACAACGTAGCCGCTGTAGGAAGTACTGCATGGTTTCCAGCTACAAGTGATGGTAGAGGTTGTTGTATTGGTGATTTGCAGTCCTTCGATCATCGCTGGATTGATTTGTTTGCCACAGTCAAAGGTGAAGGTGCTGTTGTTTTTGCCACGGCTGTCCAGATAATAAGTGTAGAATACATAACGCCCTTGTGGAATAATCTTACTTCCGGAAAGCTTTCCTCCCCGAATAGACTTAAAACGTTTTGGATTATAGCCGGGAATATCCGCAAGGTCATAATAACCCTCTTTATTTTTAGAGAGTACCATTTTCTGTGAAGGATACATGCTGATAGCTGGATTACAGTTTTCAATATCCAGAAATCCGAGTTTTGATGAACTTCCGATACTAAGAGATACATCTATCAGATTTTTATTTTTGGAAAGATCCATGCTATCAAAGAATATATCCGCCGCCCTTATAGTTAACATTCTCAGTGCCGTATTTTGCGTCAGATTAAGAGAAGTCAAAGTTGCACGGTAAATCTGCAGATATTCCAGATTTGGATTGCTGGAAAAATCAAAGCCATATTCTCTGTCTCTTTGAAGCCAAAATTCCAGGTCTTTGACGTTGCGTAGCTTATTTAAAAATTCAAAAGATTCAACAACTCCATTTTCATCATATAAATGTAGTTCTTCAATCTGGTTGTTTTCTGCTAATTGAATATTTTTCGCATTTTGTTTGGAAGGAGAGATATATAAAGTGTTCAATTGTAAATTTTGTGATAAATCAAGATCCGGGGAGTTATACTCCATAATATTTAAAAACTCCAGGTGAGGCATTTGGCTGAAATCTACATCTGCTGCTCCGTCAGGAACTACCAGTTCTAGGTAAGTGAGATTGAAAAAATATTCCACTCCCGTCATGTCATTATAGTAGAGAGACTGATCTTCGCCCATATCGTCCGGATCATATAGATGAAATTCGGTTACCTCCGCACGCTCTTCCACAGAGAGCATACCATCCTTATTTTGGTCTATCAATGAGGATGCTATGCGTGTACGGAATTTTTTATCTGGAAAATGTACGGCATCAATAGGAATTTCTTCACTTGCTGTCACTTCCTCTGGGGTTACTTCTTGAGTACCAATGGAAATCTCATCTTCAGCATCAACGGAAATTTCTTCAGCATCACTGAAGTCCGTTTCTGCTTCAATGGGAATTTCAGCAGCAGCTACAGGCAGTGCAGTTGTAAATATAAGCCCCGATAGCAGTGTGAATAGTAATTTTTTCTTCATAACAAATCCCCCTTGTTAATTGCATTTATGCTAGAAATTAAAGTCATAAATAATGTGATTCTTTACATTATTTATAGTAATTGTAATACTGTTGAACAAAGAAAACAAGGAAATGTCCACTAAAGAGCTGTTTTGACCATAAGAAGGGAGTTTTGAAGTTTGAAACAAATAAGTAGAGGGCAGCCAAGAAATAAAGGGCATAGCAAACAAACCATCTAAACAGGTGGTTTTGAAAAAGTAAATACAGACGCAACACCTAATCAGGTAACTGGAACAGCATCATCTTTGATGGTGTA
>JALFVM010000169.1 GCA_022787145.1 Lachnospiraceae bacterium
GGAAAAGATGTAGGCGATACCGTAGAATTCGGCGGACTTCTGGGACATGCACCAGTTATGCCGGTCAACAAATTCTCCTGTGAGAAATTTGTGGCACGCGGCGGAAGAATTCCGGCACCAATTCACAGCTTTAAAAATTAATAAATGTAAGAGCAAGCCCGTCTGATTATGTGAGTAATCAGGCGGGTTTTGTATAGGAAAAGAACGGTATACTTTTATTCAAATAAAGATGCATTTTGTTTGAATAAAAAATAAAATTATGCATTGCATTTATATGATATATGAAGTATACTTATACAAATTAATCAGGATTCACGGATTTTAGAAGCTGATACAGATCAATATTTAAAATTTTGGAGAAAGCCAGAAGTTCATAGTCTGTGACAAAACGCTCCTGTTTTTCAATTCGACTGATGACTTTTTGAGAGACTTCGATGCCTTCTAATTGAAGCTTGGCAGCGAGTGTATCCTGGGACATTTTTTGTTTTTTGCGAGTTTGCTTGATTACAGGTCCGACAATGTTTGCTTTTCCTTTATAATCATATATTTTCATAAATTCACCTCTTGTTTTTATCATGGACAATATTCTTGACATTAACATGCATATTTCACATAATTACTTTAAAGATGACTAAAAATATAAATTGAAACAAAAGAAAAATTATGCAAAGCGTTTGATTTGCAATTTAAAAATGAAGAAATAAAATAGAAAAACTGTCAATAGTGATGCAATTGAAAGATTTGTAATGAAGGAGAAGAGGTTGAGAGGGGTCTTTTTGGACCCCTCTCAGAAGGTTTCGGAGGCAAATAGAAATCCATGGAGAAAGATTTTATGAGAAATGATAATGTGGATAGGAGAAATTTTAAAGAATCAGAAATTTGCTTGGATCGAATCAGAGGATGTATGTTCGGCGGTGCGGTTGGAGATGCTCTTGGATATCCCATAGAATTCTTTGGTGAAAATAAGATATTTTCACATTATGGAGAAAAGGGAATTCAGGAATATGAGGTCGATCCGGTGAGTGAAAAGGCTCTCATCTCAGATGACACACAAATGACGCTATTTACGGCGAATGGGATATTGATAGCAGACACGATTTCATCCATGAGGGGAAGCCGTTGTCTTCCACATGAATATATTCCTATGTCATATCAGAATTGGCTGTGTACACAGAGAATGTCTTTTGAGCAAAGCAGAAAACAGCAGGGGAGAGGAAGAAAACCAGGGATTTCCTGGCTGTTAGACATATCGGAATTGTATAGCCGCAGAGCTCCGGGCAATACTTGCATGTCCGCACTTTATCAACAGGAAAATATAAAAGAGTTGCCCGATAGTTTTATCGCTCATCCCCAGAACAACAGCAAGGGATGTGGGGGTATCATGCGAGTTGCTCCACTTGCATTGAAAAATTATCCAGGTATAGAAATAAAAGATCTTGACTGCGAAGGCGCGGAAATCGCTGCAATTACACACGGAAATTCGCTTGGCTATATGCCGGCGGCTGTTTTGGTACATATAATTCATCGTATTGTATATCCAATCAGGCATCAGACTTTAAAGGAAATTGTTCTTGAGGCAAAAAATACAGTCAATGAGATATTTGTGGGTGACAGGAATTTAAAAAAATTAACCGATATAATCGATTTTGCTGTCGAACTTTCGAAAAATAAGAAAAGCGATTTAGATAATATTCATCAGATAGGAGAAGGCTGGGTGGCAGAAGAAACGCTGGGAATTGCCATTTATTGCTCACTGAAGTATCAGAATGATTTTTCTGCCGGAGTGATTGCGGCAGTCAATCACAGAGGAGACAGCGATTCAACAGGTGCAGTTACAGGAAATATTCTGGGCGCACTTCTGGGATTTCATGCTATTGACGAGAAATGGAAAAATCATCTGGAGCTTGCCCATATAATTCTGGAAATGGCAGATGATTTGTGCCATGGTTGCCAGATGAATGAATACAGCCATTATAAAGATTCTGATTGGATTAGAAAATATATGCAGATGAGATGGTAAAATGAGTTTCAGATTTGCTAAGAGAAGTTCAATTTTTGTGGAAAAAGTTAAAAACAATATTAAAATTAAACAAAATATAAATAAATTTATTGACAGTGTAAATAATATAACATATCATATAAGTAGAAAGAAAAGAAAGGGGTTGAAAATATGGCACAGGTTAATGTGAATATCCGTATGGATGCAGATTTAAAAAAACAATTTGAAGCATTTTGTTCTGATGTTGGTATGAATATGACGACTGCATTTTGTGTTTTTGCAAAAAAAGCTGTGAGGGAACGCAGAATACCATTTGAAATCACAGCGGACAATGATCCATTTTATAGCTCTTCAAATATGAAACGACTGGAAAAATCGATTGCGCAGCTTGAAACAACAGGTGGTACTGTTCATGAGGTGAATATGGATGATTAAGGCATGGTCAGATGAAGCCTGGGAAGATTTTGAGTATTGGACAAAGCAAGATAAAAAAACTTTAAAACGTATTTTGAAAATTTTAAAGGATATTGATCGGAATGGTTATGATGGAATTGGAAAACCGGAGCCTTTGACCGGAAATCTTGCGGGATACTGGAGCAGACGAATCGATGATTGTAATCGTATTGTGTATCGAATTAATAATGATACAATTATGATTGCACAGTGTGGTTCACATTATAGAGATAAGTGATGTTGCAAAATGAGAGCGTAAAGACAACAGAAGGATTGTAAAAATGCCAAGGTCACAGCACAACAATCCCCTGTGCAATCTCATTTTTATATCCGTCAGACGAATGATTTGCCACAACACTCTCATACAAATTGGCACACCAGATGTCTTTCTCCAACATAGCAAGTCTATCACCGCTTAGTATTTTTTTGCGGTCAGCCAGCTTGGAAATCATCGGAATGCAGCTTGTTTTCTTGATCTGACCAAGCAGAGGTGCACTGTCTTTGCGAAATCCGAGAATGCGCGCATAAGGTGCAATGTCCTGAGAATCCTCTGCCAGTGAGAACGATTGTATGTTCAAAAGTACATGAAGCAGCGCTCTTGAGATTCTTGTGTAGGTAACTTCCTTTGTTTTCAGTTCCTGAATGAACTGAGGAATGCTTTCAAATTGATTCAGTTTGCTATAAATGCGGTTGGCCA
Source organism: Lachnospiraceae bacterium (assembly GCA_022787145.1). Lineage (GTDB taxonomy): Bacteria > Bacillota > Clostridia > Lachnospirales > Lachnospiraceae > JALFVM01. Next base: position 3,150 of record JALFVM010000169.1, read on the forward strand.
GTTCCACAGACATATCCTGATACTGCGTCAGGCTATCTGGCGTCTCACACATGAGTTTATATTTTAATAAGAGAGAATAGTCTTCCAAAGTGGACAGACGATTCGTGCGAACAGCTTCCTTCAGAAGAGAAAATGCTTCCGGAGGGAGCTGATTTTTGATGGAATGCAAATCTTGATCGGCCAGATGACGGCGGATAGCTGTGGCAGAGCTAAACTGCTCTGACAGGGTTTCCTGATGATAATCCGATTCTACCCGCTGCAAAACAACCGGTTTGATTGAAGAAGACAGCCGATGAAGTGCTTTGCAGTATTCGATTCCGAGGATGTTGTTGGGAGATGCGAGGAATGCCGTCAGATTTTGGGCATCGCAAAAAAATCCGGATTCATCAGTCTGCTGACAGTAATCCAGTAACGCCTTTGCCCGCGCAGTCGGATAGGAAAGACCGCAGGACAGATGCCTGCGAAGTCTGTCTGAATAAAATTCCGGTTCGTTGAATAAAACTTCTGAGATTTTTGTAAAAAAAGAAAGCTGATCAGATTCTCCTCCAAAGCAAAGGGCATCCGCCACACCCAGATTGTGGAGAAGACTGACAGCACCTGCAGCAAAATATTCCGCGCTGCCGGTGGCATAACGAACAGGAAGCTCCAGAACAAGGTCTGCACCACAGGAAAGAGCCATTTTTGTGCGTGTGTACTTATCGAAAATCGAAGGTGCTCCACGCTGCACAAAGTCACCGCTCATGGCGATAATGACAAAATCAGCTCCGGTTAATTCCCGGGATTTGTGTATGTGATAGGCATGACCATTGTGAAAAGGGTTATATTCGGCGATAATACCCACAGTTTTCATAAACGTATGCGAGGATACTCGTGACTTCAGTCATGAGAGGAATCGAGTACAAGATTCCTCCCTGACCGGCTCACTTTCCCGCTTCTCCTTTCTTAACTTAAGACTGTATAGTATCCGCCACTGTACCTTTTTAAATGAACCTGGCGGATGGATACGGACTTTCCTTCGAGCAATAACCGACTCCCTTTATTGTGACAGCCGGCAGTCTCCAGCTTCCTGCCTTTGTAGACCACCGTATCATGTGGCTGGAAGGGGTATCTCTGCCTCCGGATCGACCTGCGCCCTTTGGTTACTTTCTCCCCACGGTATCTGTGGAGATTTTCTGTATCCCGGTCATGGTTCCGGTTGGTCCTTCCATTGAACAGTTCCTGCCCGCTCCTTTTCTTGCCATCCCGTATGTCTATGTACTTCGCGTCATAGAACTTCTCCAGAATCCGGTTGTTGCGGCGTTTCTTCTGAAGGATCCATGGATGCGCCCTGTGCAGGGGGTGGAAGTCCCCCATCACATACGCATCATTGACATGGCTCTTTCCGACATCAAGGAGCCTGCGCCGTTCTTTTGTTTCCGCCCCGCAGGTGATACGGACCTCCACCTGCGGATAGCGCTCTTTCACCTGCTGGTACATCGCCCACCGGACAGCGGTCATAAAGGTCGCACCCTTGAAGCTCTGAAGCTTTGGTTTCCAGTCGTAGAGCTTCCCGCCCGGCTTATGGTCCTTCGGTGTATGGCATTTGTGGCAGACCGTTGCAAGATTAGCCATGCTGTCCGTACCTCCCTGGCTCCGGTAAACGATATGATGCACATGCAGGATCACCTTGTCAGAAAGGGAATTCCCGCAGCACTGGCACGTATGATGATCCCGTGTGAATACCGCTTCCCTGAGCGTAGCGATCCCGTAGCGTTCCCCTTTCTGGTAATCTGTCCCTTGCGGAAGTGGTGTTCCAGATGAGACCGCTTTCAATACCTGTGTATCAAACTGTCCCATCTCCATCACGATCCGGGTGATCGGAACCACCTTGGCAACCCGGTCCAACAGGGACAGGTTCTGTTCCATCCGGTGCCGGATTGACGGTGCGAGCCATCCCTCCGGCCGTTTCCTGTTATCAAAGCGCGCTGCACGGTAACGGAGGCGGGAACGCCTCTGTCTGCGGTACCTGCGCCTGTCATCCTGCCTGGATGACTCATCCATGAGGGTCCGCATTTCCACGGCAGCTAATTCGTGCTTCGCTGTCTTGATGCTGTTCCCTACATGGTAATAGCCTGTATCGACCGCATACTCAATGGGCTGTACCTTTCCAGACTCACGTTCGGTAAGCTGGATGGTAAAAGGCCGGTATCGGTATACGGTCGCCTTTTTGCGGGCAAGAAGTTTTCTTGCCCGATAGTTGGAAGTCGGCATCAGACGGATGCCGGTCTTACTGATGACAGCAACCATAAGCTGTCTCCTTTCTGAAAATACGCTTACGCGTTCCTGTACCAGCAGGTGCCGGAGCAACTGCCCGTACAGCATCTCGTCCCGAAGGACGGTGGTCCACATCGCCGCTGTTATCGCAGGGTTTGACGTATCCGGCACTTCCCCTTGCCCTCAGGGATGTTTAACCGGATACCGCAGGGTTCGGGGCTTGTGGAGCACCCCAGGAGTGCCTAATTTCCTGCATAACGTCTGCACATTGCCGTGCCGGCTAATCAATCACTGCTCACGCAGTATGGCCAAAGTCGTAGACCTAGGATCTCTCAATTCCAAGCCCGTGACTTCAGTCATGAGTTATTGACAATTGCACCTCGAAAAAAACAAATTTTTTATGCATATTCTACCATTAGAGAGGTTGAAATACAAGGGGGTTGTGGTATAATAAATAAATGAGTAGAAAACGAAAGGAGTCATCGAATCATGGGATTTATTGACACAATTAAAGCAAGAGCAAAAGCAGACAAAAAAAGAATTGTACTGCCGGAGTCAGAAGACAGAAGAACGTACGAAGCAGCAGCACAGATTTTAGCTGAGGACCTGGCTGACCTGATCATTATTGGTAGTGAAGAAGCAGTAAAGAAAGGAAGCGAAGGTCTTGACGTATCCAAAGCAACTGTAATCGATCCTGCAACATTCGAGAAAACAGATGCTTACGTTGACAAGCTGGTAGAGCTGCGTGCAAAGAAAGGTATGACACCGGAGAAAGCAAGAGAGACAATCATGAACGACTATACATACTATGGCGTTATGATGGTAAAAATGGGTGATGCAGACGGACTGGTAGCTGGTGCCTGCCATTCTACAGCAAACACATTAAGACCTTGTCTGCAGGTTCTGAAGACAAAACCTGGCACAAAACTTGTTTCCGCATTCTTTATGATGGTAGTACCGGACTGCGAGTATGGCGATGACGGTGTATTCGTATTTGGTGACTGTGGACTGAACCAGAACCCAACAGCAGAAGAACTGGCTGCAATCGCAGAGTCTTCCGCAGAGTCTTTCCGTCAGCTGACAGGAAACGAGCCAAGAGTTGCTATGTTGTCTCACTCTTCCAAAGGAAGTGCAAAACATGCAGATGTTGACAAAGTAGCAGAGGCTACAAGAATCGCAAAAGAAGCAAATCCAGATCTTGCACTGGACGGCGAGCTTCAGTTAGATGCAGCAATCGTTCCTAGCGTTGGTGCTTCCAAAGCTCCGGACAGCAAAGTTGCAGGAAAAGCAAACGTACTGATCTTCCCAGACCTGGATGCTGGTAACATCGGTTACAAACTGGTACAGAGACTTGCAAAAGCAGAAGCATACGGACCAATGACCCAGGGTATCGCTGCTCCTGTAAACGATCTGTCTCGCGGATGCTCCGCAGAAGACATCGTTGGTGTTGTTGCAATCACAGCAGTACAGTGCCAGAACATGTAGGCAAAACTACAGATAAGATAATATTGGAGGAAAATTTACATGAATGTATTAGTAGTAAACTGCGGAAGTTCTTCTCTGAAATTCCAGCTGATCAATTATGATAACCGTGACGTTCTGGCAAAAGGTCTCTGCGAGCGTATCGGCATTGACGGACGTCTTGTATACCAGCCAAAAGATGCTGAAAAAGAAGTAACAGAAGCTGCAATGCCTACTCATGTAGAAGCAATTCAGCTCGTACTGGATGCTCTCGTAAACGAGAAATCCGGCGTAATTAAGAGCCTTGAAGAAGTAGATGCAATCGGACATCGTGTACTGCATGGTGGAATGAAGATTACAGATTCCGTTATCATTGATGACGAAGTAATTAAAGTTATTGAAGAGTGTGCAGATCTCGGACCATTACATAACCCGGCAAACCTGATGGGAATCAATGCCTGCATGAAACTGATGCCAGGTGTACCAAACGTAGCTGTATTTGATACTGCATTCCATCAGACAATGCCTCCAAAAGCATATATGTATGGTATTCCGAAAGAGTACTATGACAAATATGCAATCCGTAAATACGGTTTCCACGGAACTTCTCACAAATTTGTATCTAAGAGAACCGCAGAGTTCCTTGGGAAAGACCCGAAAGAATTAAAGACAATCGTTTGCCACATCGGTAACGGTGCTTCTCTTTCAGCAGTAAAAGAAGGAAAATGTATCGATACATCCATGGGACTTACTCCTTTGGAAGGTGTAATCATGGGAACTCGTTCCGGTGATATTGACCCTGCATTCGTTGAGTATCTGTGCAACAAAGAAAACCTGACAGTATCTGAAGTTCTGAATATCCTGAACAAAAAATCCGGTATGCTTGGTATGACAGGACTTTCCAGTGATTATCGTGATGTTTCTGAAGCGGCAGAAGCAGGCAATCAGGATGCAATCAACTGTCTGGAAGCATATGCTTACCGCATTGAGAAATACATTGGTTCTTACATGGTTGCACTGGGCGGCGTAGATGTTATCACATTTACCGCTGGTGTTGGTGAGAACGCAATCGCTTTCCGTGAGAAAGTTTGTAAAGACCTTGCATTCCTTGGCATCGACTTTGACGAAGAGGCAAACAACTGCCGCGGCAAAGAAGTCATCATCACAAAACCAGGCTCCAAGATTACTGTTTGTGTAATTCCTACAAACGAGGAAATCGCAATCTGCGAAGAGACAGTAGAGCTGGTTACCAAAAAATAAATAAGAAACATAATGATACCTAAGAGGAACCGCAGACTTTCTGTCTGCGGTTCTAAAAATATACAAACATTTTTTTGAATTTTATTGACAAATAACGTTTTAATATGTATAATCATTTAGGTGTGATTAGGAGATTATTATGCTAATTCAATTATCAGACATACTTCTCCATGACGGGAAGAAAGAAACTTATACAGTTGATATCGGGATGGATGCCATCCAGTCTCAGCTTGGAGAATTTAAGATTGTAGAGAAGACTCCGTTGACATTGAGTATTACCAATGCAGGAGAAAAGAAATTGGAAATCGAGGGCACGGGAAGACTTGTGGTAGACATTCCGTGTGACCGCTGTCTGGAAGATGTTCCTACGGTTTTTGATTTGCATATTCAGCGCAAGCTGGATATGAAGCAATCCGAAGAAGACCGGATAAAAGATTTAGACGAGAGTAATTTCATCACTCAGACAGAGCTGGATGTGGATCAGTTGGTCTACGATGAAGTTCTGATTGAATGGCCTTTGAAGGTGCTCTGCAAAGAGGATTGCAAGGGTATTTGTAGCCAATGCGGTGCAAACCTGAATCACGAAACCTGTTCCTGCGAGCATGAGGAACGGTTAGATCCGCGAATGGCCGCAATAAGTGATATATTCAGCAAGTTTAAGGAGGTGTAATCAATGTCAATCTGTCCAAAGAATAAATCATCTAAAGCTAGAAGAGACAAGAGAAGAGCAAATTGGAAAATGAGCGCTCCGAACTTAGTAAAATGCAGCAAATGTGGAGCATTAATGATGCCGCACAGAGTTTGCAAAGCTTGTGGATCCTACAATAAAAAAGAAATCATCGCTGTTGACTAATCAGTAAATATAAAGGTTTCTGTGGTATGAGTGTTAAAATGCGATTGATTTTAACCCATATGAATAGGATTGAATGTATAGAGATAGAGGAAGCAATTCTTCTATCTCTATTTTTTTATAAATATGATGGCACTACCGAGTCGGATTCATATGACGGATTTTGAGATACTGTCTGACCATCTTTATTACTATGACAGAATTCAGAAAACATTTTGCAGATATTAAGTTTCGGCATGGAATAAATCCCTCTTTTATGTGAACAATATTTTATCGACAAAACTACAAAATAGATTTGAATACAACAATAATAAAGCTTTTTTATATTTCGACAAAAAAAGATAAAATATTCACAAAAGGAGGGATTTTTTTGAAAAATCTGAAATTTCTACGTCAGCAAAAAAAATTAAGTCAGCAAAAGCTTGCAGATTATTTGCAGCTTAGTCAGCAGTCTGTTTACAAATATGAGAATGGACTTGCTGAACCAGATTTGGATACCTTAATTCGTATGGCAGATTTTTTTGACACTTCTGTGGATTATCTGATTGGCTACAGCAGTTATGAGCGAAAAGTTCAGCCATATACGGAAAGTTATCTAAGCGATGTGGAGCTGGAGCATATGAGCGCATATCGTACATTGCCGGAACGAATGCGTTCAATTGTGGATACCCTGATGACAGAATACAATCAGAAAAAGAATTAAAGAGACATCAAAGAGGATTTTTGGGGAAAAGCAGAATAGGAAACAAACGGGAGAGACAGGTATGATTCCTGTCTTTTTGCGTATAAAATACAATTTTGTAGTTTAAGGAGAAACACCGAGAAATCCAGGACAGCCTCTTTATTCTCAGGTTGAGTGCGGTAGATTAGCGAAAAAAGTCTCTGAGATTGGCTTGTTATTCACCGGCCTCTGAGGTACAATAAAACTGGAATGGTGCAGGAAGAACTGTGCCAGCCGGGAAAGGAGGATGGGCCGAATGCAGAAAAAGAAACTTCCTGTTGGAATAGAGGATTTTGAAGAAATCCGCACAGAAGGCTTCTATTATATAGATAAGACAGGTCTCATCCGCGACTTGTTGAACAACTGGGGAAAGGTCAATCTGTTCACCCGTCCTCGCCGTTTCGGAAAGACGCTGAACATGAGTATGCTGAAAAACTTCTTCGAGATCGGAGCGGATAAAACGCTGTTTGATGGTTTGACGATCTCTAAGGAGACGGCACTGCGTGAAAGATACATGGGGAAATACCCGGTTATTTCCATCTCACTAAAAGGTGTGGATGGATTGAATTTTGAGGAAGCTTGTGGAGCACTGCGGAGAATTATCAGGGCAGAGGCATCCCGTTTCAGAATGTTGCTTAGCAGTGAAAAGATTGCTGATGAAGATAAGCAGTTGTTTCTCAGAATTCTGCAAGAGAAAGACACGTTTGACGATGTTCGGGATAGTCTGCGAATGCTCTCTTCGCTGTTGAATCAATGTTTTAGTGAGAAAGTCATCCTGCTGATTGACGAATACGATGTACCATTGGATAAGGCATTTCAGCATGGTTATTACGAAGAGATGGTACTGCTGATCCGCGGGCTGTTCGGACAGGCACTGAAGACCAATGAGTTTTTACAGTTTGCTGTCCTGACAGGGTGTCTGCGTGTGTCAAAGGAGAGCATTTTTACAGGACTGAATAACTTTGATGTTAATTCGATTGTTGATGTAGAGCATGATGAGCATTTTGGTTTTACTGAAGCGGAAGTTTTGAAGCTTATGGAAGATTATGACATGGAAGAAAAGGCAGGTATTGTAAAAGAATGGTATGACGGATACCACTTTGGCGATACGGATATATACTGCCCGTGGGATGTGATCAGGTATACAAAAAAACTGCTGGCAGACCCTTATGCAGAGCCGGAAGCTTTTTGGATCAACACCAGTGGGAATGACTTGGTGAAATGTTTTATCGATAAGGCAGATAAAACGACCTAGAATGAGATCGAACGACTGATTGCAGGGGAGGCGATTGAGAAGAAGGTTCGTCTGGATTTGACCTATCATGAGCTGGATTCCAGTATTGACAATCTGTGGAGCGTACTTTTTACCACCGGATATCTGACCAAGACGGGCAGGGCGATAAATGGTGTCTATAAGCTGGTAATTCCAAACCGGGAGGTGCGGGAAGTTTTTATTTTACAGATACAAGAATGGTTCCGGGAACGTATGGCAAATGATGAAAAGCCAATGCGTGAGTTCTGTCGGGCATTCTTAAAAGGAGAGCCGGAGGGGATACAAAAACGGCTTAACATAATTCTGAACCGGATGATCAGCGTTTTGAATGAGAAGGCTCCGGATGACAAAAAAGAGAACTTTTACCATGGTTTGCTGCTGGGGTTACTCCGGAGTGAAATAAACTGGTTGATTTTGTCCAATGCAGAATCCGGGGATGGTTTCAGTGATATCCTGATTGAACCAGAAGACCCGGACACTGGAATCGTTATTGAGGTAAAATATGCATCCAGCGTTGCAGGGCTTGAGAAAGCCTGTGAGGAAGCACTGAAGCAGATTAGAGAAAAGCGATATGACGAAAGACTTCGCAATGATGGCAGGACAGATGTGCTGACCTACGGTATCGCCTTCTGCAGGAAGCGCTGTAAAGTGGTATGCGAGAGGTGCTAGGAACGTAACCCAAGGTATTAGGCACGAGAACATATTTTTCGAGAAAGTGTGAAATGCAAGGCAGTGGGAAACTGTTGTCCATTTTCTTTATTCAATGAATTAGATTAACATGGAAAAGAACAGAAGAAACATTTCTGCAAGGAAGAAGTTTTATAAAGAATGTGCTGCGGCACATTCTTTTTTTGTGTATCAGAACACTTTTCTTGCACAATGAATGGTTTGGTGATAGTATAGAAAAATAAGATTTTTTAAGTAAGGACGGAGGTATAGACGTTGAGAAAAAAAATTTTGAACTATCTGGAGAAGAATAGCAGAATAGATATCAAAGAGTTGGCAATCATTCTTGGTGAAGAGGAGAGTGTGGTAGCGGAAGAGATTCAGAAAATGGAAGAGGAGAAGGTTATCTGCGGATATCACACGATGATTGACTGGGATAAGACAGATACCGATTATGTGACAGCTCTGATTGAGGTTCGTGTGACACCACAAAGAGGGCAGGGATTTGACTCGATTGCAGAGCGAATTTACAAGTATCCGGAGGTTCGTGCAGTATATCTAATTTCCGGAGGATACGATCTGATGGTGATTCTGGAGGGAAAATCTTTAAAAGCCGTTTCACAGTTTGTGTCTGATAAGCTTTCTACGATGGATCCCGTGCTGAGTACAGCTACGCATTTCATTTTGAAAAAGTATAAAGACCATGGAACAATTTTTGATAAGAAGACAAAAGATGAAAGGATGTTGGTGACACTTTGAGAAAAATGGTAGCAGATAAGGTGGTTGGTTTGAAACCATCTGGTATTCGTAAATTTTTTGATTTAGTCAGTGAGATGGATGATG
>JALFVM010000216.1 GCA_022787145.1 Lachnospiraceae bacterium
CAGATGCGGATATACGAATCAGTACTATTTCAGCAATAGTTTCAAAAAGAAACTTGGCGTTTCTCCTTCTGTCTATCGTGAACAAAATACCCAACTCTCCCCATCATAAAAAGTACGCCTCCCGGCGTACTTTTTTTATCCCAATGCCACATCTAAAATCATCATCAACACAAATCCAACCGCAAAACCAATCGTTCCGATATTACTGTGTTCTCCCTCACTTGCCTCCGGTATCAGTTCTTCCACAACCACGTAGATCATTGCTCCTGCAGCAAATGCCAGAAGATACGGAAGCAGCGGCTGAATAAAACGAAACAGCAAAATCGTAACTCCCGCGGCAATTGGTTCTACGATACCGGAAACAGCACCATAAAGAAATGCCTTTCCTTTTCCCATTTCCTCTTCACTTCTCAGTGGAAGAGAAATGATCGCTCCCTCAGGAAAGTTCTGAATAGCAATACCGATGGACAGTGCCATGGCAGCCATCAGGCTGATCTCCGCCTGATCTGCCATCATTCCCGCAAAAACCACACCTACCGCCATTCCTTCCGGAATATTATGAAGGGTAACTGCCAGGACAAGCATCGTCGTTTTTTTTAATGAACATTTTGGACCCTCTGCCTCATTACAACCCAGATGAAGATGCGGCGTAATACGGTCCATTAAAAGTAAAAAAACGATTCCAAGTAAAAAACCCACAGCTGCCGGAATAAAGGCGAACTTTCCCATAGATTCTGACTGATCCATGGCAGGTATCAAAAGTGACCATACAGAAGCCGCCACCATAACTCCGGAAGCAAATCCTAAAAGACTTTTCTGTACCAGAGGCTTCAGCTGATTTCTAAGAAAAAATACACAGCCTGCTCCCGCAGCCGTTCCGATAAACGGAATCATAAGTCCCAAAAATATTTCCATTTTTATACCTCACTTATACTTATCTGATTATTCCCTTGATACTTGCTTCATCACCCATTACAAGCAATGTCTCATCCGGTGAGAACACATGGTCCGGATGAGGCAGCGGATACATTTTTCCTTCTTTCTTCGTTGCCAGAACACTGACTTTATACTTATTTCTGATGGACAGTTCCACCATACTTTTTCCGTACCATTGGCTGGGTACCGCCACCTCATAAATAGCATATTCTGAATCCAGTACAACATAATCAAAAATATTATCCGCACCGAATTTCACCGCCAGACGTTCTGCCAGTTCTCGCTCTCCGTAAACTACATAATCCGCACCATTTCGAAGAAGCAGCTTTTTATGAATATCCCTGCTGGCTCTTGCAAGTATAAAAGGCGCACCCAAATCTTTCAACAGAACCGTGATCTCCAGAGATGTCTGAAAATTATCCCCAATGGCAATCACACAGATATCAAAATTATCCACACCCAGGCTCTGCATGAATCTTTCATCCGTAGCATCACCAATCTGTATGTTCTGCACAATCTCAATTGCAGAATCCGCTCTCTCCTCATTTCTCTCAACAGCAAGAACTTCATTTCCTTCTTCAATAAATTTTCTTGCCATATGACGTCCAAAACGTCCCAATCCAATCATCAAAATAGATTTCATACAAATCTCCATTCCTTTCTTTTATCCGATCTGCACTTTTTCCAGCGGCAATTTGGAAGCAACCATCCTTTTCGGCGATGAAAACGCCATCAAAATAGTAAGCGATCCTACTCTTCCCACAAACATCAACAAAGCCAGCAGAAGCTTTGACAACATCCCCAGTTGAGAAGTAATCCCCAGCGTCAATCCTACTGTTCCCAGCGCTGAAGTTGTTTCAAACAAAGCAGTCAACATCGTTACATTTTCCAGTTTAGATATCAGCATAGCTGAAGCGCTGATCAAAAACAGATATGTCATAAAAACACAGGCTGAAGTTCTGAGAACTCCTTCTTCCATCCGTCTGCCAAAAGCTTCTTCTGACTTCTTTCTGCGGAAAATAGAAATAATACTGATGGTGAGGACAGCTATTGTTGTGGTTTTCATACCGCCCGCCGTAGATCCCGGGGAACCGCCCACCAGCATCAGCATGATCATCATGAAAATACTTCCTTCTGTCAACTTAGTCAGATCCACTGTATTGAATCCGGCGGTACGTGCCGTAACCGACTGGAACACCGCATTCAGCATCTGCTCCGGGATGGATTTTCCCTGTGTACCGATTTCTCCAAATTCCATCAGAAAGATAATGACCGCTCCTGCAATAATCAAAATTATAGATGTTGTGAGAACAATTTTTGTATGCAGTTTGCATTTTTTAAAATGAAATCGAGTAACCACCAGATCTCTCCATACAAAAAATCCAAGACCGCCCACAATGATTAATATCATAATCACCAGATTCAGATACCAGTTATTCCCCATAGTAACAAGGGAAGAAAATTGTTGCTCTCCGCCCATCAAATCAAAACCTGCATTACAAAAAGCCGAAATCGCATGAAACACAGAA
>JALFVM010000037.1 GCA_022787145.1 Lachnospiraceae bacterium
CGAATAAAATTAAAGAGTCCGCGATAACTGGTCTGTTCAAACTCCATCGCTTTTTCTACCAGCATGCGCAGATTTGCCTCACGCTGTTCTCCCGCCGGCATCGCCGATACAAAAAGCTGATATCCCGTTTCCTTCAAAAGCAGTAAAATCAGTTCGTGAATCGGTGTGTAAGGCACACAGTCTCTGAGTTTTTGATACTGCTCCCAGAATTTCTGCAGTTTTCTGCGCAATTCGTTATCTGATCCCTGCTGCAAATAAATCTGCAGACTCTCATAAAGGCTTCCATCCTTATTACAGATACGGATTTTTGCCATCTCTTCACTGGAGCATCCTCCGATTGGCGAATGAAGAATGGACCCGAGAGGGATATCCTGTCTCGGATTGTCCAAAATATGAAGATAATTCAGGACTGTCACAACCTCCAAAGCCGAGAAATACCCGGTCTTGGAAGCGCTGTATGATGGAATTCCCTGAGAGGCCAGCACCTGTCCAAACGTTTCCGTCCATCCAGTCATCGTGCGCAGCAAAATCACAATATCGCTGTAGCGTGCCTTGCGATAGCCTTTTTCTTTTTTATCGTACACCATCTCATGTTCAATCAATTCTGCAATTCGTCCGGCTACCGCAAGCGCTTCCACTTCCTTATCCGTCTGTGCACCGCGTTCTTCTTCCAGCCCTTCCCCATCCGACTCAATCAGTAGAAGTTCTGTTTCATGTTCGTTTTCCTGTGATTCCTTTGGAAATTGCGCGCCCGGGTAAAGTGCCGCCTCATCGTCATACTCCACTCCTCCCAGTTCTTTTCCCATAATCTGCCGGAAAATATAATTCACACCGCTTAACACCTGCGCACGGCTTCGGAAATTCTTATGCAGGTCAATCCTCTGTGTCAGGCTGTCTTCTGTTGAATAGGAATGAAATTTCTCCATAAAAAGCTCCGGTCTTGCCAGACGGAAACGGTAAATGCTCTGTTTGACATCCCCTACCATGAAAATGTTATGCCCGCCTTCCGGGATTTTTGATACCGCTGTCAAAATCGTCTCCTGCACCAGATTGCTGTCCTGGTATTCATCAATAAAAATCTCGGCAAAGCGCTCCGAAAATTCCTTCGCCGCCTGTGTATAAACAAGTTTGTCGTCTTGCTTTTTCACAAGAACGTCCAATGCAAAATGTTCCATGTCCGCAAAATCAACGAGATTTTTCTCCCGCTTTCTGGCAGCAAAAGCTTCTGTAAATGTCAGAGTCAGATCAATCAGCGCACACACCGGCTTTTTACAGGCCTGAATGCTCTCCAGAATTTCCTCCAGACTCATGTAAAAATAAGAATCCCTCAGATGATTGAGCATATCCTTCACCTCTGCACGCCCGGCCTGTACCTGCATTCTGACACGTTCCGATACATTTTCATCCTTTTTGGACGAAAGACGGGCATATTTTATAGAAGCAAGCACATCCACGAGTGTATCGTAATCTTCTGTCGCCAGCAGCTTCTCAATCATTCCGAGATCACTTTCCAGCGCAGCCTCATACATATAAGGGCCATCGTCACCGCGACAAAGCTGCAAAAGCTCCAGCGCCATATCTTTCGCATCCTGAAAAATCTTTTTGCTTTCCTCCATCAGAAAACGCATCCACTTTGTTTTCATCAAGTCATCTACCGATTTCAGTTCATAATACTTTTTACAGTCAGAAAGCCACTCCTTCGGCCAAGGATAACTCATGGAGTATTCATATAATTTCATGACCTGCTGCCCGATGTTGTCATCGTCTTTTCCGGACGCATAGCACTCCACGCACGCATAAAATTCTTCCGTGCCCGCCTCATAAGCATCCTCAATCACTTTTTTCATAACATCCTGCTTCATCAGACGAAGTTCTCCGTCCTCGGCCGTCCGAAATCCCGGATCCAGATCAATCATATGAAAATAATTCCGGATAACATAAGAGCAAAATCCATCAATCGTATTAATCTGTGCATTGTGAATCAATGTACTCTGTCTCTGCAAATGCTCATTGTCAGGTTCTTTCTCCAGCCGCTCTTCCACAGCCGACCGGATTCGCTCTTTCATCTCTGCCGCTGCCGCTCTCGTAAAAGTAACAATGAGAAGCTGGTCAATATCCAGCGGATGATCCCCCTCTGTGATCATAGTCAGAATTCTCTCTACGAGAACGGCTGTCTTTCCGGAACCGGCGGCAGCACTGACCAAAATATTTCTGTTTCGCAGATCAATCACCTTTTGCTGCTCTTTGGTCCACGTTACTCCCATTCTTTTTCCCCTCCTGTCTGACGTGCGATTTCTCTCCAGATTTCTTCATCAGAAAACTGTTTTAACCGACGGAACTCATATCCTGGAATTTTCGGATCAAACCCACAGATACCGCTGTACGGACAATATGTACAGCCATTTTTTGTGCCCAGTTCATAAGGCTGAATCTGCACTTCTCCCTCCATGATTTCTTTCCGAATGTTGTTGATTTTCTGATTGACAAAACGACGAAGCTCCTCAAATTGTCTCTCGTCAGCAACCTGTGAGCGTTTCGACAGACTTCCGTTTTTGTTTCGGCTTACCGGGAGGCTCTCCAGAGTTTGATCCAGCTTATTCAGTATTGCTTCGTCCGAGGAAGCCAGTCCATTCATCTTTAATTTTTTCAAAAGCTCACCCGTAACGGTTTCCACATCCTCAGCTGCTTTGCTCTGAATCATTGGATCTTTGATGTTATAATAAAATACACCGGCAGGAATAACCTCTTTGTCAGGGTGATTTTTCTTCTCCACTGCCAAAGCTCCATCCAGATACACCATCAGCTGCAATTGCAGTCCATGATAAACAGCCAAAAGATCAAAGGTAGTTCCTCCCGTCTTATAATCAATGACCTTTACGAGTATCTCTTTGTCTGTTTCACAGACATCCAGACGGTCGATACGCCCGCCGCCAATCGATACCTCAAAACCTTCCGGCTCAAATTCTCCATTCATCAACTGATTCTGAAGTGCCCAGACTGTCCTGTTCAAAATTCGTTCTGCCCGTCGAATCATATATTCATTTCGTGCAGAACTGTGCAGAATCGTATTGCCGTAATCGTCTGTCACACTTTGCAGCGATTCCTTCACCAAGTGCTCCCTCTGTTCCTTTGTCAGATTTTTCCAGTTCAGTTTTTCTGCACGAATCTTTCCTGAAAAAGTCTCCAGCGCATTGTGCATGACATTTCCCATATCCACAGGAGTAAACTCATATTCCACCCTGGTCGAGAGTGCAAGACCATACTGCAAAAAATGTGCAAAAGCGCAGGCAGCAAATCGTTCCAGCCGCGTTGCACTGTGGGCAGCTACCTCACCATACAGTGCTTTCGCCACGCTGGCACTGATTTTATCTTCCGTTTTTTGGAAAAAGGCTGCTTCCACAAGCTGTTTTATCAACGTTTCGTATTCCGGCTGCGATACAAACCAGCTGTATAGTTCCTTCCACGCTTCCTCCGGTTCACTTTTCGGCAGTCTGCGCATACCCTCCACCAGATAATCCATACTGTCCTGCACACGCTCAAACATACAGATTTCCGTCTTCGTCTCTATATTTTCCACTAAAATTTCCGGAAACATCTGTTCCATCGTTCCAATCAGATAAGCTGGTCCCATTGCTTTTCCGGCAGCATCCGCCAGCGCATACGAAAGAAACAGGCGCAAAGAGGGCTTCGTCAGATTCAGATACAGATAAAAGCGCTGACGGTACATTGCTTCCCTCGGCGTCGGTGCCAGACTGATTCCCTGTCCGGCAAAAAACTCACGGTCTGACTCTGACAAAATACCGCCGCGTCCGCTGTTTTTTGGAATAATTCCATCATTAACACCGACAAAAAACAACGCTTTGATATCCTTCAGACGCGTTCTCTCCATATCACCGACAAGAACCTGATCGGTGCTTGGCGGAATAATGCCCACAGAAGCCTCCGACAATCCGGCTTCCATCAACTGTACAAATTCACGCTGCGTCACTTTTTCGTCTCCTAAGATTTCCACCAGCTTGTCCAGAAGATTCATCACAATTCCATAAATCTGGGCATACTCTTTTTCCATCGCCGCATCACCCTGACGTGCAAACTGCACTTCCTGCATGTGAAGCTTCTCCTGAATCTTTCCGTGTGCAATGTAATGATACAGTGCTCTGGCATCGTCCTCCACACGATTGCCGCGTTTTTTAAATTCATCCGCAAAGGCGGACAGACCTTCCATCACCCGCTCACGAATTTCATTGATTGTCTGAATAGATTCCGGATTCATTCCGCGGTACAGCCGCACCCACTTCTCTTTCCAGCGTTTCCATCCGCGAATGCCCAGTGCTACCACATATTCCTCCAGAAGATCCACTTCCTCTGTGCTTAAGTCTGTCAGACCGGAGCGAAGATGACGAAAGACACTCTCATAAGAAAAGTTTTGTATCATCACATCCAAGGCGGAGCGAATATACTCCACAAAAGGATTCATCAGCACCGAATGTTTTCTGTCAAGAAAGTAGGGAATCTGTGCCTGCTCAAATACCTGCTCAGCATAATTTCCGTACGTCTCTAAATCTCCTGTGATAACTGCAATCTCTCCATAGCGATATCCCTCCTCCCGAATCAGGCGGGCAATCCGGCGTGACACCTCTGTCATCTCCCGGAGCGGATTTGCGGCAGAAAACATCTGAATTTCCTCTGTCTTCTGGCTGTATATATGTTTTCCATAACGAAACAGATGCTGCTCCAGATGAAGGAGTGCCGGACTTTGTGAAAATCGTGAAGGCTCTGTATCCTCAATCCGGCATGGTTTTTGAAACTCAGTCTTTGTTTTCACCGCCAGTTCCCGAACTGACTGTATCATCTGTTTACTCATCGCAAACAGTTCAAATGGCTTGCAGATTCCAAAAGGCTTCTCCTGCTCTCCCAACGTCACGGTAATATAAATCTGCGAGCAAAGCTCCATCATCTCTTCCAGTACCTGATACTGAATCGGTGTAAATCCGGTAAACCCATCAAAGACAACGGTGGATTTTTTGATTATTTCTGATTCTCCAAGTTTTCCGCACAAAACATCCAGCACTTCCTCTGCAGTCAGAAACTTATCCTGCAAATACGAACGAAACTCCTGATAGAGGAGTTTTACATCTTCCAGTTTTCGAAATAACAATGCCTTATCCTGCGCATCTGCCAGCATTTCTTCTATCTTGTCTTCCCGAATGTCGTACTGCATCAATTCAGAAATCAGCGATTTCATCTCCTGAACATAACCAGGCTTTTTCATCTGAGAGGCCAAATATCCGAGCTGGTTTTGTTTTCTTTGTACGACCTTTTGAAGCACCAAAGTCTTTCCCGTTTCCTCCAGAATTCTCCTGGAATCGCCGCCCACTTCTTCAAAAACGCGATACGCCAGACGGTCAAAACTGAGCACATCGATATTCAAGATTCCGCCGCCCGGATGCATGCGCACGAGTTCTTTCTGCGTCTGCATTGTAAACTGTTCCGGCACGATTACCAGATATTCCCGCTCTGGATGTGCCATTGCTTCTTCAATCACTTTATGATAAATGTACCAGGATTTCCCGGCACCAGAACTTCCCAGTATCAGCTGTACTGCCATAAATTCCTCCTGTCTTTTCCAAAACAATTACCCTTCAACATGTCTCTGTATTCTAGTGTATCACACATCTTGCATTCTTGAAAGCAATGCATATTTTCCTTTTACTGCTAATAGGATGATATAGAAAGAAAAACAGGAGGCGTGACCATGAGCGGGAAAACAAAAATTGTTGTATTACATATGAAGGAAGTGGTGTACACCATCATTTTTCTGATTCTGGCTATTATTATGGCTGTACTTCTCTATATTATGTTCGGGCAGAAAAAGGACGAGAGTCATATAGCATCCTCTTCTGATCTCTACACCCCCGGGGTCTACACCTCTTCCATTCACCTCAACGAGAATACTTTTGATATGGAAGTTACTGTGGATGCAGACTGCATCAAACAGGTACGGCTGGTCAACTTAAGCGAGAGCACCACTGCCATGTTTCCTCTGATGGAACCGACACTGGACACACTCGCCGAGCAACTCTACGAAACCCAGTCGCTGGACGACATCACCTATTCTGAGGAAAACAAATATACCTCCCTGCTTCTGATCAATGCCATTTCTGAAGCACTGGATAAAGCAAAGGCGAATTAAAACGCCAAAAACAGAGGGCAGTCCGCAATGGATCTGCCCTCTGTTTTACATAAACTTATAAATATTATAAATGTTAATCACGATCATCACAACCATTAACGCAATAAATAATTGATCAACGGTCTTTTCATCAATCTTTTTATTAATAGCACGTCCACAGATTCCTCCGGTAATTCCTCCGGCAACCATAAGTACCAGCACACCAATCTGGAATTCCGGTACACTTCCTGTCACAATTGTAGAAATCAGGCTGGCAATCTGTGAAAAGAAAATAATGTATAGCGAATTTTCTGCTGCAATCTTTGTTGTCATCGAGAAGAAGAAAAATAACACAACCAGATTGATCGGACCTCCCCCGATTCCAAGAAAGGATGACATAACTCCAAGAAATATGCCGATCAGGATGCAAACGATCACACTATCCACCTGATAAGTCTTAATCTTTTCCTTGTAAATCGTATAAATAAGCGTTCCAATTGTCACGATCAAAAGACATAACGCCTGTACTGCTCCTACTTTATTCGGATCACTGCTTAACGATTTTACATAGGAAAATAACCACTTTCCAATCAATCCGCCTGCTGCCGCCCCGACTGCAAGCGGAAATCCTGTTTTCATTGTAACATGGGATTCCCCACTGATTTTATTCTTTACAACAGAATACGTTGCCATCGAAAGTACTGTACAACCTGATAAAAAGCTGATCACGGTCACATCCAGCACGCCAAAAGAATCCAGTACAGGCTTGATGATCACTCCGCCGCCAATTCCACAGATTGCACCGACAACAGACGCACCAAAACAGACAATTAAAAATACAAAATAAATCATCGTTCCCCTTTAAGCACTTTCATTAACAGCATCCGCCGTGACGATGTCCGTATGCATCCATACAGTCATCTTCCGGATTCTTCATGCAAAGATGTACAGATGCTTTCTTAAATGTCATAGGAAGAGCCAAAATATTCGGGTTCTTTCCAACAAATTTCTTCTCTGCATCTGCCAATGCTTCTTCGAATGTAGCTCTTGTCTTTAAGCCCATTCCTCTCGCATATCCAGGTTCCTCAGCACCTACAATATAAATGGCACTTGTATTCATCTCAGCAATATGTCCGCAGGACATCATAGAAAATCCATGGAATGGATGGAATGCATTACAGAAACGATATTTGCGGATATATTCTTCATTTGTCGCGAAATACTCACCATAACGGTTCATATCCGGCAAAGTATCCATATGGTCATGCTGGAACATGGTATACGCCTCTCTTAAATATGGCCATAATTCATCATGGAAATATCCGTTGCAGGTAGAAGAGCAGATGATCACACAATTGTCACTCATGACACGTTTGAATCTTAATACCTGCGCACTTAATGCCTGCATCATCATAATCGGGTTTGTTCCCATACCATCACCATAATGGAATTTCTGAGGCATACCAAATACCAGTACATCATACTTTTTCTCTGCCCAGTGCACATACGTTCTCTTATCTGCAAGTTTCCAGCTGATCGGCATCATCTCTTTTGCATAACCGGAATAAATTGCGATCTGTCTTGAGCTGGTATCCAGCACCGCATCACAGCAGAAGAATGGATGTCCCATCTTCTCTTCCATGTGCATGCTGATCTCATCAAATTTGTTGCGCATCAGACTTGCACCATTTACCGGTGTGAAATCATCTCTGTGCATAACGGATGGTACATGATGACTTGCAATACATTTCCAGTTGGTGATACCAGTTGCACTGTGTTTGTATCCGCCTGAATATCCGCCATAAGGATTTCCCTGTACATGACCGATCAGAATTGGAATATCACAGTCAAATACATACTTGTTCATGTATACAGGGTCACCTCTGTGAGTCGTTCCAAGGTATACCATATGCTCCTGGTCTTCACTGTCATGGCTGATAATCTGACCTGTATGCCAGAATTCATTGAACAGCTCTTCTCCAAAAATTGCCTTTGCATCAGACTCTTTGCTTCTTGGATGCAAACCATTGGAAATAATAAAAAGAATATCTTTCTTCTCAACGCCTGCCGCATATAACTCTTTTAAGATATATTTAATGCTTAATTTTCTGTGACTGGTAGGCTGCTCTCCACCCTTTACTCTGTCCGGAACAATAATCGTAACGGTAGAGCCCTTATGGGCAAGTTCAGTCAAAGTAGGCATTCCGATCGGATGAGCCAGGCTCTCCAGGTATGCTTCCTCCAGTTTATCTTCCGGGATATAATCCGGATCTTTTACTGTTTCACCAGGAATAAAAATATCTGTATTATCCGGCAGTTCTGCTGCCATAGTTCCGTGACCATATTCGAAATCAATTTTCATAGTTGTTTTCTCCTTTCTTATTAACCTTCTATATAAAGACGAATAATCTCTAAATACTCCTCAGGATAGTATCCAATCTCACCCTGGAAGCGTGTGAGCGCGATCAGTCCGCCGTCAATCTCATCAATAGAGGCAAGCATTGCTGCATTATCCTGTTTTAATCCACCACCGTAGACAATATCCATACCGCCAGTCTTCTCTTTCACAAAACGGGCAATCTTGGTAATATACTCTTTTCCAGCCGGTGTTTTTCCCGGTCCAATAGACCAGATCGGTTCATATGCAATCACAACTTTAGAAGTATCGACATCTTTTAATCCAATCTCTAACTGTTTTCCAAGTACTTCCTGCCACTGCTCCTGCTCTTCGCTCTTCTCACCAATACAGTAAAGAACTGTCATTCCTCCGTCAATGGCACATTTAATCTCCTGATTTAACAGACGGTTTATGGCATCTGTATCCGTGACTCCTGCCTCGGCCAAAATCCCAGCTTTGTCATTTCTCTCCTCGCAGTGACCGATGATTGTCGTCTCACAGCCTGCAGCCACCATAGAAGAAGCCGGTCTGTTGGTTGTGAATGCACCGAAGTTTCCGCCCACTGCTGTGTCAGCTCTGTAGACACTCTGGCATCCGACTTTGATCGGACTGCCCTCTGTTTTTGCCTTCACAGCATTTAACAGATGGGCCTCCGGAAAATACATACCGAATTCTACTTTGGAAGAATCGTATTTTTTCAGTTCTTCCTGTGTGTTCTTTACAATGAACTCAGCCCATTCAGCAACCGGTGCAATGCGGTTGACCCCACCGAATTCTGTTGGAACATCAAATCTTTTTAAATTCAGATAAATATGTTTCATGGAAATTCCTCACTATTCTGCTTTTTTATAACGCTCAGCCATCTCATCTAAAGTAACGGTTTCTACCTTTGGTGCTTTTCCGAAGCTGCCAAATCTGACAATCAAAGTACCGACAACTTCTTTCACGCCATCCTCAATGCACTTACAGATTCTTGCAACATCATCATCCGGCACATTTCCGTACATCACAGTATCCATGATCGGAGTGATGAACACGCGAGGATCAAATGCAGATTTATTCTTCTCTAATAACTCGTAAATCTGGCCAACCGATGCACTGTTTCTAAGTGCTGCGTCTTTTGCAAAGAGTTCTTTCATATTTCTTGTAACTGCAAGGCGGATGTCCGTATCGACATTAATCTTATTGATTCCGCAATGGCTGACCTCCACTAACTGGTCTACGTTGATACCAAAGGCATTGGTAATCTCTCCGCCAAGCGCATTGATTTCCTCAACAATATACTGCGGAACAGTAGAAGAACCATGACTGACAAGATAACCTTCGATTCCTTCATGTCTCATGCACTCTTTGATCGCAATCGCAATTTCTTTGCGAATCACTGCATTTTTTCCTTTGTTGGCACCATGCATCGTACCGTAACTGATCGCCAGTGCATCTACTCCTGTCTTTTTGAAGAACTCAATGGCATTTAATGGATTGGTATAAGTACTTGTTGCTGCAAATACATGATCTTCCACGCCTGCCAGAACACCAAGCTCGCCCTCTACGGTGATACCACGCGCATGTGCATACTTTACAACTTCACGTGTCAGCTCTACGTTTTCCTCAAACGGAAGAGAACTTCCGTCAATCATGACGCTTGTGTATCCGCCTTCAATAGCTGCAACGCAAGAATCAAAATTTTTTCCATGATCCAGGTGCAGCGCAACTGGGATTTCACTGTCTGTTCCGTATTTCTTTACAGCGTCTGCGATATTTTTCGCTCCGACTTTTTTATCTTCCAACGTAGCATTTGCAAAATCGGTGCGTCCGCCC
The DNA here is from genome assembly GCA_022787145.1 of Lachnospiraceae bacterium. Classification (GTDB taxonomy): domain Bacteria; phylum Bacillota; class Clostridia; order Lachnospirales; family Lachnospiraceae; genus JALFVM01. Next base: position 10,389 of record JALFVM010000037.1, read on the forward strand.
ATAAATCCATTTGCGAGATCCGCTCCCTGCAAGATTGCCGGACTTCTGAACATCTCATGAACATTGATAACAGCCTTTGCCTGGCATACAGCATTTACATTAAATGCACCCTGTGCATAATCATTTTTGTCTGCTGCATCCAGAATCGCTCTCATTGGTACTAACATAATTATCCTCCTGTTTTTCCTTTATGATTGATTAGTTAAATGAAATCATCTTTGGCAACTCTTCCCCGATGAGTGGTCTGCACCACTCCTTAAATGCCTCTGTCACTCCATTGCCTTCCTCATTGATATATTCATCCGGAATCGTTCTCTCATACATCATCACTTCATCGATATCTACGAAAAACGGTTCCATCACATATGGCTCTGTCGATACTCTTTGGAAAGCAACCATCTTGCCGCTCTCACCGCGCATGACTGCCTCACATGCCATCCTGCCGGCAAGTTCCGCCTCCTCTCTGTCCACTTTGCTTTGAAGCGGAATAGATGCTCGTCCGAGCAGTCCCGGTTTTTCACTTCTGGCTTTGTATCCGAGTTTCTTGATGACAAGGTTTGCCAGATGTGCACTGACATCTCCAAAGTAGGTAGCACGCCCAATCTCAAAGATTGGCTCAACAATTGGTTTCCCTTCTTTATCTTTTAATCCTTCACTTGCCACTACAACAATCCCGGATTTCTTCTCTAACAATTTCTTGATATCCTGAATATACTGCTCTTCATCAAAAGGTCTCTCAGGAAGATAAATCAAATCAGGACCGACGCCATCTTCATCCATGGCCATTGCACTGGCTGCCGTGATCCATCCTGCATTTCTTCCGGATGCCTCAATGACAACTACATGAATGGGCAATCCTTTTACATCTGCACACACTTCTTTGACGCTCTGTGCAAGATAACGGGCTGCACTTCCAAATCCGGGACTGTGGTCTGTGATCGCAATATCATTGTCCATTGTTTTGGGAATTCCCATCACTTTAATATCCAGTCCCTGTGCCTGACATGTCTTATACAGTTTTCCACAGGTATCCATAGTTCCGTTTCCACCATTAAAAAGAACATACTTAATATTCTTTTTCTTCAAAACTTCCACCATTTTTTCATATTCCGGCTGCTCCAGCTGATCTCTGGATGTCCCGATGGCACTTCCCGGTGTCTGAAGCAGTAACTCTAATTTTTCTTCCGGCACCTTCTCCATCTCGATCAGTTCTTCTCTCATCAGCCCGCCAGTACCATTCTTTGCTGCATAAATATGATCTAACTGGCTGTATTTCTTTGCCTCAGTAATTGCACCATATAAAGAAGCATTGATTACAGCTGTAGGTCCGCCGCCATGCACGATTAAAATATTTTCCTCCATAGCATCCTCCTGTTTTGTACTTCTCATTTCTATAATTCGATTATACCCTTTTCCTCAAACAATTGACGCAATATTTACGCAAACGTTTGTTATACTTTTTCTTTATTTTCCAAGTGCATCAAACATCCATTTTTTATATGCCTCTACTCCCGGCTGGTCGAATGCATTTACTCCCATGATTTTGCAGGATAAATAACATGCAAACTGGAAGAAGTAAAATAACTGTCCAAAATGATAAGCATCCAGTGCCCCAACTTCAAAGGTGAGACATGGGATTTTTTGACTGTGAGCTGCCACCGTTGCATGATATGCCGCTTTGTTAATATCCCAGAAATCTTTTCCGTCAAGATAATCAAAATAATCTTCTTTCGCATCCGACTCTACAACAAGAGACGCATTTTTCTGTACAACATCCAAAAATATCTCAAACATAATTTGTGATCCATCCTGAATAAACTGACCTACGGAATGCAGTTCCTCTGAAAATTCACTGGCTACCGGAAAGATTCCCTTATTGTCTTTTCCTTCACTCTCAGCAAAAAGCTGAATCCACCATTTATAGAAATAACGGAACTGAGGTTCAAAACTTGCCAACATCTCAACCCGATAGCCTTCTTCATAATAAAGATTGCGCAGACACGCGTACTGATACGCAATGTTTTCGTTTGCTTCCTGCGTATGCACAAGCTTCTGCATATCATTTGCCCCTTCCACCAGTGCCCGAATATCAATTCCGGCAACTGCCATTGGAAGCAGACCAACATTCGTCATCGCTGTATATCTTCCCCCGACATTTAATGGAAATTCCAGAAATGTGTATCCGTACTTTGTGCAAAGTTGGTCCAGCGAACTTCCAACGGTTCCGGTTGCAATGATTCTTTTATGAGCTTCCTCTCCATAAGTTTTTTCCATATATTTTCTCAAAACACGAAAAGAGGATCCCGGCTCCAATGTCTCAAAATTCTTAGCAATGCAGTCAATATAAACAGATTTTCCCTCAAGTTTTTTCAGCATCCGTTTCATTGCATCGGGAGAAAGCGTATTACCTGCATAAATAATCTCCGGCGCGCCCTCGGGTTTGAGTGCCTCAATCACAGAACGAGCTGCATTGTTAGAACCGCCCACACCAATCAGTACAAAGGCATCTGCATTTTCTCTGATTTCATTTGCCAGTGTTTCCAGACGACAGAGTTTCTGCTCATCAGCCCACTCCTTCGTATCAAGCCATCCCTGACTGTCCGCATAACAGTTTTCTCCTGCCTTTGCTTCCTCAAGCAGTTTTTCATTTTTTTCAATCATGCGATCCAGTTTATTTTTCTGTTCTTTATTTTCGTTATGAATAATTAAATTTAACATTTCTTATTGCCTTATTTCCTTTACTGTAAAGCCAGTACTGCGCTTCTGTTGCCTTTTTCGTTGTCTGATTGTTTGTTGACATTATCTTTGCCCTCCTCCTATTATTTAAAACTTTTAAGTATATGGTTTTAAAAAAAGTACCTCTGTCCCTATTCAAAAGTACAACCTGTGTTTAAAACCTCTATTTTGTTAAAGCTTTTAATAATTGTATTATAAAGAAAATGCTCATATTTGTAATATTTATCAATTGACAAATATTACAAATATGAGCATTCATTTTTGTCGCTATTTACTTAAATCTTTTAACTATCTAAGAATTTTTCACGAATCACGAAGTATCCTGCTCCTTTTGCACCTCTGAGCGGGCTGTATTTCTCAAAAACAATCTGCACCTCTTCTTCGTTCAATCCAAAAAAACAACTCTTTGCTGACTGAATCAATGTGAGGCGATTCTTCTCATTGCAAAATAAACAGCTGTCCACCACAACATATCCGGGATTGATTAGATTGACCACATTTGCCAGTGCGATTCCCAGATATTCGATTGCCTGGTCAATAATCTGATTGACCTCCTTCTGTCCAGTTTCCTGAATCGCCAAAATCTGCTGCATGGTCAGATGCCCTTCCTTTCGCATCATCTCCTGCAATTCCGGCAGCCTTCCATTCAGCATTGCTTCCTGACATTTTTCAAAAATTGCCCGTTCACTGCCCAGGTCATCTACACATTTCTGTTCTTCTTTTCCATCTGTGCACACACGAATGACCGTATGCCCGATTTCCCCTGCTCCTGCTGTATATCCCGCAACCACATCCTCTTTCAGCATCAGTGGGCAGGCTACACCTTTCGATACAAAAAAATATGCAAAGGAATCCGGCTTTGTTCCACGCATACTCATCTCATGTCCAACAGCACGCAGGCGGACGTTATTATCAATCAGAACAGGAAGCCCTACTCTCTCCTGAAGATCCTTTGCCAGATTTTTTCCAATCCAGTCTTTTCTCATATTGCTGCGAACAATTCCATTCTCACGATCAATAAATCCCGGCAAGCCCACGCCAACCCCAAGCAATGTTCTTCCCTCTGCCTTTCTCATCAGACCTTCGATGATATTCGTAACTTTTTCCAGCATCCCTTCATAGTTTTCAGCAGCCCGCTCATGTTCTGAAGATTCCAAGACTTCTCCTTTTAAATCCATCAGTACTGCGCGTGTTGCATATGGTCCAAGTTCCACGCCAATCACATACGCCGCATCCGCACGAAATGCAATCGCATTCGGCCTACGTCCCATACTGTTCATCAACTGCCCCTCGGCGATGGGGATTTCCTCTAAAATCCCCTCACCAAGCATCTCGTTTACACTTGTTGTGATTGTAGGAAGTGTCAGTCCAAGTTCCTCTGCAATTGCAGTTCGTGTAGCATTTTCCATACGGAAAATCATATTTTTTATCAATACACGATTCCTTCTCCGTGTCTCTAATAAACTATTGCCTTTTTTCCCCGCCATACGATTTTCTCCATTATCTTAAAACATTTTATAATTATAATCGTCTGATAAATATTATAATACATTTCATGGCGTTTCGACAAACTATTTTTAGCTCTGTTCGATCAGCATTGCACGCAAAACTCCAACACATGCATATTCACGCTTTCCTGCACCCATGCCGATTTTTTTGATCGTAAACGTTTCAGGAAGTTCTTTGTCCGTGCATAAAGCCGCCGCAATGGCTGCTCCTGTTGGTGTCACAAGCTCTCCTTCAACCTGGGTGATATGCAGAGGAAGCTGATGTGCTGACACAACATTGGCTACTGCCGGAACCGGGATCGGAAGCAGGCCATGCTGACACCGTACCATACCTCTTCCCTCATTCAGCTGTGTGACATAGACTTTTGAAAGATTAAGATTATCTGCACACACTGCTGCCGCTGCAATATCTACAATAGAATCCACCGCACCCACTTCATGAAAATGTACCTGTTCCAGTGATACTCCATGCGCTTTTGCCTCCGCCTCAGACAAAATCCGGATGATTTTTTGCGCAATTTCCTTTGCATGCTCACTCATACAAGAATGTTCGATGATATGCAGGATGTCTTTTGGCCCGCGATGTTCATGAGAATGATGCGTATGTCCGTGGTCATGAAGATGTTTTTTTGTCTGGTTGTGTTCATATCCATGAGGATGATTTTCTTCGCTGTGCGCATGTGCCTGTCCATGCAGATATTCCATATCATGATCATGATTCTCATGCTCAGCATCCAGAATCACAGCAAAGTCACAGGCATCCAGCCCGGATTTTTTGACTCTGCTGATTTTTGTTGTAAAACCTTTGACAGGAAGACTCTCAAGCACTTCCTTTAATTTCTTTTCATCTGCACCGAGATCCAGCATGGCTGCTACAAACATATCTCCACTGATTCCAGATCCGCACTCCAAATATAAACTGTTTCCCATTTCCTGTATTCTCCTGTCTGTTTTCTATATTCTCTGTTCATTATACTATATTTTACGCAAAAAAGGACGCAAACTATGCTCAAACGTTTGCGTCCTTTTCTCTTTTTTATTATTTGACTACCTCTACCGGACATGTGTAGACTCTTCTGCCCATCACGTTTACTTTTTTCCCTGTCAATGCAACCGTATCTCTTAACGGAAGATCTTCAGAAGAAGTTCCAACCATAATATCCAGCTTGCCCGGCTCTACCACAAATTCCATGTCCTCATCGTAATAACCAAGCTGTGCGGTATCTAACCGAAAGATCAACTGTTTTGTCTCACCCGGATTTAAATGAACTCTCTTAAATCCGGCAAGCTGTTTATTCGGCCTTACCACATGTGCTCCGTGGAAAGCCTGATAAAGCTGAACAACTTCATCACCTGCTGCGTCTCCTGTGTTGCTCACGCTGCAGGAAATCTCAATCTGTCCATCTGTCGGAATTTCTCTGTCTTTGATTTTCAGATTTTCTACAGCAAACTCTGTATAGCTCAGACCATAACCAAATGGATATAACGGTGTACCAGGACCATCTGTATAACCACCGCTAAAGATCGTTGCACTCGTCACATCACTTCCTGATGCATATCCGGATCCATTTTTATGATTATAAAAGATCGGAATCTGTCCTGCGCTTCTTGGAACAGTCACCGTAAGTTTTCCACCCGGATTTTCCGTTCCATCCAATACGTTGGCAATAACCTCACCCGCTTCCGGTCCCGGCATCCATGCCTGCACAATACCAGAAACATGTTCAGCTGCCCAGTTTACAGAAAAAATTCCCGGTCCGTATAATACGATTACAACTGGCTTTCCTGTTGCTGCAACAGTCTCGAGCAGCTTTTCCTGCACTCCCGGAAGTTCTAAAGACTGACGATCTTTTCCCTCACCTCCAGTAACATTGACCCATCCGCAGTTTCCGCCTAAGGCCATAACCACAACATCACTTTCTTCCGCCGCTTTCACAGCGTCTGCGAATCCTTCTTCTGAACGGTCTATAATATCGCATCCCTCTGCATATACAGTCTCAAAACGCTCTGAAAGAACTTCCCTGAGACTTCTCGCATGCAGTTTTCTCAAAACACCGTTCATATCATCCAATTTCCTGATATCTTGCTCATCAAACATTTCAAACATCGTATCAAACGGCCCTTTTGGTGCTTCATTTTCTGCTTCAGCCTTAGCCTGCTCATCAATCATTCCATTAAATGTTACATCAGCATTTTTCTTTCTCGCTGCATCCATCATTTCAATATAGGCAGGATACGTATATCCACTGACCGGATAACGGAGACTGTCTGCATGCGGTCCGATCACAGCCACTTTCGATCCCTTCTTCAAAGGAAGTACCCCATCGTTTTTCAGCAAAATAATCGAATCCTGTGCAATCTTTTTGCTGACTTCTTCTTTCTTTGGATTACTCAATACCTCATTTAATTTTTCAATTTCACAATAAGGATTCTCAAACAGTCCACACTTAAATTTAATCGTCAGGATTCTTCTGACTGATTCATCCAAAAGCGCTTCATCCAATTCACCGCTTCTCACATAATTCGGCAGATTACGGAAGGATTCTCCTACGGGAATCTCTGTATCACATCCAGCTTTCTTTGCAAGAAGTCCTGCTTCCATATAAGAATCAGCAACTTTAAAATAATTAAAAGATTTCAACACTGCTGCACCATCGGATGTCAGCATACCTTCAAATCCCATTGTACCCCGCAGCAAGTCTCTCGCTATTTTTTTATTGTCAATAATCGGAAGACCATCAATCTCCGCATAATTTGCCATCATTGCATCCAGCCCAGCCTCTTTGTCAGCAGCTTCAAACGGAGTCGCAAATACCTCATATAATTCACGGTCATTTAATCTTGTTGTAGCTGTATTAAGCCCCGCCTGTGTCTCCGCGTACCCCAGAAAATGCTTTGCAATACAGCTGACACCCTGATTTTGCATGCCGCGTACATAATGAATTCCCATCTGACTGATCAGATACTGATCTTCGCCATAAGTCTCATATGTACGTCCCCATCTCGGATCTCTGGATACATCAATAACCGGACTCATGGCAGATGTGATACCGACTGCCCTTGATTCCTGTCCGATAATGGAACTCATCTCTTCTGCCAATTCAGGTTCCCAGGTGGATCCTACATTCATTTGAGAAGGAAATAAAGTTCCGCCTGCTCCCGGATATCCACATAAATTTTCTGACTGCAATGCCACCGGAATACCAAGTCTTGTCTCGTTTACAAAGAAATCCTGAAGCTGATTGGTGATCTCTGCAATCTGCTTTGGATCCACAAGGCCGACCAGGGAATACTGTGTGATTCTTCCATGGCCATCTTTGAATTTTTCTACTAATGCATCATGGCTTAATTTACCGTCTTCAATAAAGGATGCTGCCAAATCTCCACATAACTGTGCTGCCTTTTCCTCCAATGTCATTCTGGAAAGTAAATCTTCCACACGCACTTCCACTGGTTGACTGGCATCTTTGTATAACATCTTATGTTCCATTATTTTTCTCCTTTTTAATAAAAAATTACGACAATAGGGAGTGTCTGGTTGCTCATAGCAATTTATTAAAAGTTTTAACTTAATGGTTGATTTATTATATACACAAAATAGCAAAAAAGTCCATACAAAAATATTTTTTCCACATATGTTCTAAATTTTTATCTTAAAATTTATATAAAATCACGATTTTTCAATAAAAATTCTACAAAAAAGAGGAATCGCTTCCTCTTTTTAAAATAAGTGTTCAATATTCAGTTCTCTTATGATCTGCACGATTTCTTTCGTCCTGCTGCATCCAAATTTCCTCAGCAGTCCTTTGATCTGTGTCTTGATTGTACTTGACTCCACACAGCGGATTCCGGCAATCTCATTTACCTTATATCCCTGCAGCAACAGCTTGATCAATTCACGCTCTGCAGAGGTAAGTTTTGAAATATTGTTGATAAAAAAGAGTAAACTTCGCTCACTTTTCTGCAATCTTGCATACTCCTGCATCACCGTCTCGTGGATTTTATTTGACATGATTGGATTGCCGCTCAATGCAAATCGTATATGATAAAGCATCTCTTCCTCATCGCATCCCTTTACAATATAATCCAAAGCACCTGCTCCCATTGCAGTAACAATCATCTCTTTTGTCTCATGAGCAGTCAGAAAGATGACTTCCGCCTGCGGATTTTCATCTCTGATTTGTTCTGTTGCAACAATTCCCGCATTCATTGTTTCCATTTCAATGTCCATTAAAATCAAGTCATACGGAGTCGTTTTTGCCAGATTCACAATTTCTTTTCCGGAAGATGCAGTTCCAACAACCTCCATATCGTGCTGACGATTGATTAAATCCGTCAGATCCTCTCTTAACAGCTGAAAATCATCCGCAATCAATATTTTCTTTTTCTCCGACATAATCGTTCATCCTTCTTCCTACTGATACTTCGGCAGTAAAATATAAAAACTGCTTCCCTTACCTGTTTCACTTTCTACATGCATACTGCCAAGATGACTTTTTACAGTCTCTCTCACATAATATAAACCCATTCCCCAGTTAAAATTTGAATTTTTACTGGAGTAAAACGGATCAAAAATTTTCTTAATCTGGCTCTTTGTCATGCCTTTTCCATTATCCTTTACTTCAATCACGGTATAAAGCCGTTCATTTTTACAGTTCAGACAGATTTTTCCCTCCGTTCTCTCTGCAAGCAAAACAGCCTCCTGCGCATTGATCAAAAGATTGTATAACGCTTCACAAAAATGCAGCTTGTCCGCGAGAACCATGGTTACTCCGTCAATATTTATCTCTACGGACACATCCGGATACTTTCCGTGAAACCTCTCTAATGCAGTATCCACAATCTCCTCTATGGGCACCGGCACCATGGTAATTGAATTGGATTTTACGCTGCGGTACAGTTCCTCAATTCTCGTAAGCATAACATCGTTTACATTATGGAGAGAATCTATGTACTGCTTTAATTTTTCCGTGTCAAGTTCCGGCTGTTCATAGAGCTGATCAATCCTTTTATAGATTACTCTCATTGACAATAGCTGATTTTTCATGCTATGTACAAACATGGATACTCCGATTCTCACGGTATCAAACTTTCGCTCCATGACAACATCTTCCATATTTGCTTCATAATTGCCATGTGTGAAACGAAACAGGTTGTAAAAGCCGAGAATCGCACCAATAATATTTACAATCACCAGTACCATATAACTAAAAACAGACGGATGAATCTGCAAATAACCGATTCCTTTGTTCCAGGCGCTGGAAGAACTGTAAAAGCGATATACCTGTCCCGGATCCTGCTGATAATACAAAATATAAATTCCGGTAATGGAGATCAGAAAAATCATAATCTGAATAAACTGCCTTTTACAGAACTTGATTGTAATGGAAAAAAACTCTACCAGCAAAATAATCACTGCCAAAACCAGATAAATCGTAATCCAGATCAGATTAAAATCTGCGATTCCCTTCTGGATTACTTCCTCTCCAGATACCACTTTCCGATAAATGGCCGGATAGTATAAAATCAACATGGCAAACGGAAGGATTCCTGCCATTTTGTGACAAAATCTGTTCTTGCGAACCACCGGGATCATCGAATACCCAAGTGCCATTTCTAATAAAAAAAATGGAAACAGGATACGACCAATTGCAATCAGATATCCCAGCTGGCCCAGTGTGATCAGAAAATAGCGGATCTGATCCTGTATCCCTTTTGAAAAATACAGAAATTGTATTACTTCCGGGGAAAGCCCGCCTTTTTTTGCGATAAAAATCATGACACCGCCAATCTCAAGCATCAAGCTGACACACAAGCCAAGCAGTAAAATCGATTCTCTCTTTTTCTGCAAAAAAATCAAAAGAATTGACGCAATAACTAAACCAAATGTCAAAATGAGTAACATGTCTTTCTCTCCTGTTTCCATTTTCATCATGGCCGTTCAGCCGATAAAATACTTATCCATATTCTATCACGTTTTATTTACTTTTCAACTTTATTTACTTTTCAACTTTATTTTCTTTCCGCCTACAAACACATCTGCAATGTCATTCTTTTCATCCAACAGGACAAGGTCTGCATCTTTTCCATTTGCAATCGAGCCTTTTTTATCAAATACTTTGATTAATTTCGCCGGATTTTCTGTAAAAAGCGGAAGAATCTCCTCGAGTCCCTTTCCTGTAAATGCAAGCAAATTCTTTAAAGCAACATCCTGTGTCAGTGTGCTCCCTGCACGCACTCCATTTTCTGCAAGTTTCGCATCTCCATCTTCTACAATGACATCATTGACGCCCAGCTTATATTTTCCATCCGGAAGTCCAGCCGCCATGATGGAGTCCGTGATTGCCACGACTTTATCCAAACCTTTGACTTTCAGCAAAAGTCTTACCGTTCCCGGATGCAGATGTCGTCCATCACAGATTGCCTCACAGTAAATATCCGATTCTAACGCAGCTCCCATAATTGCTGGAAAATGCTGATGCAGTAACTTCATCGCATTCAATGTATGGGTACAGCACTCTGCTCCTTTGCGGATGGCAGCCCAGCTTGTGTCGTAGTCTGCGCCGGAGTGCCCGATTGCAACGGTAATTCCGAGTGCTTTCATTGCCGGGATATCATCCACAATTCCCTCAACCTCCGGTGAAACAGTGATATAACGGATATTGCCTTTCGCTCTTTCCTGGTATTCTTTTAATAATGGCATGTTCGCCTTCTGCAAAAGAGATTCCGGCATGGCTCCTTTGTACTCCGGTGCAAGGAATGGTCCCTCCAAATGGATTCCAAGAAGATTGGCTCCTCCATGTTCCATTTTCTGATGCTTTTTAAATTCATCAATACACCATTCTGTCTGCTCCTTTGTATCGGTTAAAACAGAACATAACCAGGATGTTGTTCCTTTTTCAGCCGCAAAACAACAGATTTTCTCGTAATCCTCTGCAGTTGCCGCATTGACATCCACACCGACTGCCCCATGTGTATGTACATCAATAAAACCGGGAACTACTTTTTTTCCTGCCGCATGATAAATCTCTGCATCCTGTTCCATCTCAACATCCGGCGGAAGAACCGTAATCTTTTCATCTTCTATTTTTATTGTTTTCTTTACAAATCTACGCTCAATATAAACCTCGCCATCTACAATATACTGACTCATGTTCTGCCCCCTTGCACTTTCAGGTAAATGTCCATTACCTTTTATTCTGGAAGATTCGCTACAAATTCTGAAAATTTAATGTTAATGTCCGGGTGATCCTGCAGGAGAGTCACTGGGAAATGTGCAGACTTTTCGCCATAAGCAGCATGTCTGACCACGCTTCTGTGCCAGTCGCGGAAACAGCCAAGTCTGATTTTTCTTGCATGGGCAATCTCATAAATGCCGATCGTAATACAATAATGCGGCATATCATCCAGTCCACCATTTAAATCACCGATGGAATTTACAGCTCTTGTCTCCTTTGAAATCTCAAGGACTCTTGTATGCTGTGCCAGAAATTCATCCGGACTCATGGTATCAGAAGCTTCATTGAAGGCAACATGTCCATTGATTCCGATTCCGCCAAAGCAGATGTCTACACCGCCTAATTTTTCAATCACTTCCTGGATATGGGCTGTATTTTCCGGATCCGGAAAAATTCTCTGCTCTTTTGGCATAACAAGTTCCGGTTTTATTTTTGTATACACTTCGCGGTCCATAAATCCTCGGAAACTTAATTTTTCTTCTTTGGCAATCCATTTTTTCTCATCTGTCAGATACTCATCCATATTGATAAACCATACATTTTTCAGGCTGATGTTCTGCTCATTTACCATATCCACAAAATATGGATACTGTCCCACTGGTCCAACCGGACAAATAAATACCGTTGTTTCACCCCGTGCATTTTTTCTCTTGATTTCCTCCACCATCTCCTCTGCCATGGATTTGAATATCGTTGCATTGTCCTCCATAACGATCAGCGGAATCTTCGGATTTCTTAAAAGTTCTTCTTTCTTGTAGTAATAATAATCATGTTTCATTGTCTCTGCTCCGATCTTTCTTTTCACATATTTTTATGTAATAGTAACCAATTGTGAAACAAGGCAGCCACACAGACATAGGTACAATCCTGCATCGTGTGACAGCCTTCGTTTTCACTTCATGAACGCTGCTGCGTTCTCTTTTTTAGTATTCGCCAGCTTCTTTCATGACATCTAATAATACATAATCAGATACTGGAGGATCAACTTCAACGGCTCCTGCGTCAATGAAGTTCTGTTTCTGTAATTCGTAGTAACCTTCTACGGTTCCGTCTGCTGCGCCTTCCGAAACCTGTTTGCCGGTTAACCATTCCGCATCACCATGCTGTTCATAAACGGTTTCCTGATCGCTTGCGATCTGTTTTGCAACTAAAGCAGCCGTCTCTTCCTGATGTTCGGTTGCAGCGTAATCCATAGCTTTAAATAATGCTCTTGTGAAACGAACCAATACATCTTTATTTTCTTTTGCATAGTCTGGCATGCAGATCCAGCTGGCAAGAGAAACTGTCTTATCGGAGAATGTAAGGTTATCTGTTAATTTTGTTGCGTTTGGAACTTCTTCTAAGATCTTTAAGCTGTTTGGTGACCATGTAGCTGCTGCATCCACACCACCGGAAAGCATAGCGGTAACAATTGCAGACGCGTCCATGTCCACTGCTTCAATATCATCCATTGTCATTCCGGCACTTTCCAGAGAGTTCACAAGAATATCCTGGCTGGATGTTCCGGAAGAATAAGCAACTTTTTTCCCTTTCAAATCTTCCACCTTTGTGATTCCCTCGCCGCCGATCAGGGCATCACCATTGGAAATATGAGATAATGCAAAAATCGTCGCCTGTCCTTTGATACAAAGTGTGTGCGCACCCTGTCCGATATATCCGACATCAATACTTCCGGATTCCATGGCTGCAATGATCGTTGGTCCATCCTGGAACTCTGTCAGGTTTACTGTAATGCCTTCCTCTTCAAAATATCCCTGCTCGATTGCGTTCTCAATTGACCAAAGACTTCCATAGTTCGGCATATAAGCTACGTTTAATGTGACAGCATCTGCTGCAGGAGCTTCTGTATCCTCTGCCGCAGCTTCTGTTGTTTTTGTATCTTTTGCAGTATCTGCTGCCTGATCGGATGATCCGCCGCATCCTACCAGCATACCTGCTGCCATTGTTGCAACCATTAACAAGCTTAAAAATTTTCTTTTCATATCAAATTACCTCCTTATTTTCTAACTTCCAGATATTCCTGATATACTTCACTCCAGATCTGATTCTTAAGATCCATGAATTCTTTTGTCATCTTTGTCTCCTGTGTACGAGGATAAGGAATATTAATTTTTACAATATCTTTGATTCTTCCAGGACGCGCACTCATGATGATAACAGTCTGTGCAAGAATGATTGCCTCTTCGACATCATGTGTGATAAAGAAGCATGTTTTCTTTTCTCTCTGCCATGTCTCCAGCAGCTCTGTCTGTAACTGTGTACGTGTCTGTGCATCCAAAGCACCAAATGGTTCGTCCATCAAAAGAACTTCCGGTTCTGCTGCATATGCACGGGCAATAGCAACTCGCTGTTTCATACCACCAGATAACTCTTTTGGATAATGATCTGCAAATTTTTCCAACTGAACCATCTGCAGATATTTCATTGCTTCCTCTTCTGCCTGCTTTCCTTTGATGCCGCGCATCTCAAGAGCAAACATAACATTCTTTCTTACTGTTAACCATGGAAATAATGCATACTGCTGGAATACAACCCCTCGATCCGTTCCGGTTCCCTTTACTTCTTTTCCATCGCAGTAAACCGCTCCGCTTGTTGGCTCTAACAAGCCCGCAATAATATTTAGTAATGTAGATTTTCCACATCCGGATGGTCCAACGACGCAGATAAATTCGTTGTCATGAATGTCCAGGTCAACGCCATTTAACGCTACCATCTCCCCGTTTCTTGTATTGTATACTTTCTTTACATTATCAACCTTTACACGAACCGGTCTGCTGTCGTCACGATTAGTTAAATCTCTCTTTTCTCCTGCCATGATGTCAGTCTCCTTTCAAGATATTTAATCAATTTTTCAATAGTAATACCAAGAATACCAATAATAATGATGTATAAGAGCATTGGTGCTGATTCAAAACTGTTGTTTAAGGAACGGATTCTCATTCCCAAACCTGCAATCGCTCCCGTTGACTCTGCCGCAATCAGTGTTGTTAACGCTACAGAAGCGCCAAGTCTTACTGCTGTCAAAATAAATGGTAAAGTTGCCGGAGCAATGACTCTGGTAAAAATGTCTTTATCAGTCGCTCCAAGTACTCTTGCTGCCTTGATCAATGTCTCATCTACGTTGATAACACCCTGATAGATTGTGATACACATTGTCAGGAAACATGCAATTGTGATAACGATCACCTGTGGTTTTCTGCCGACACCGGCTGCAATTACGATCAGCGGAACGTATGCCAGTGGCGGGATGTTACGAATGAACTGAATCCATGGTTCAATAATAAAACGAACGGGTTTGTACCAGGCCATCATAATCGCAACCGGAAGTGCAATGACAAAGCCTAATACATATCCCAATACTACAGAGATTAAACTGGAGGAAATATCCTGCCATAAAACCCCTCTTTCAATCATTGTCTGAATACTCTTCAGCACAACCACTACATTTGGAAATGCTCGGCTTGTTGCCGGAATAATCGACAATATGTACCAAAGTACCATAGCTGCCGCAAATGAAATTAACAGCCATACTTTTTTTGGTATTCTGTCTGCAAGTGACTTTCCTTTCTTATTCATGATACCGTCTCCTTTCACATCGTTGCTTCGTTCTTGTCTCCAAGTATAAGGTACATTTCTGTTCTTGATAAGGATGAACTTTTTTCATACTTTTTCAAAAACAAAAAGCGCCTGGTTGTTTGAACCAGACGCCCTTGTCGGAATCAGATTATCTACATAAGATGCCACTTAATCTCAAGTGTACCTTCCTGAATGTGAAATTCCTCAAAATAAGCTTCTTCCTTTGGAATCCATTTTTCCGCAAAATCCTTTGCCTTTTCCACGCCATTTCGTTTTATAATGTTTTTCATCTGAGCCTCTTTAGAAATATTCATAAAAATCCGCAGGTCATATGGCTTTTTAAAATAGGGATGCATGCTGTATGATCCTTCTATAACATTCAACTTTTTATATGGAATCTGATACGCTCCCATAAGCTTCCATTCGCTGCAGCTAAACGGCTGATATACAATATCTTCTTTTTTTTGAATTGTCTGCAGCACTGTCTGAAAAAAGCGTTCATAATCCACATTTCCGCCAATCTCTTTCATTCTTTCCGGTGTTCGCTGCTCCTGTCTTAAGAAAAAATCATCCATATGAAACAGATTGCAGTCAAATACCTGATGCAGATACTCTCCCAGCGTTGTTTTTCCGCTTCCGCATCTGCCGTCAATGGCAACCAGTATCGGCGTATCGGTGTTCTTTTGTTTTTCCAGAAGCAGCTTTATGGCATCCAACGCTGGTTGAAATCTCTCCCTGCACGTTTTTTTTAATTCCATATTTCCTCTCTCCAATCACGATCATCCTTCTGCATATGCTGCCTCAATCACTCCTGCCGCATATAAACGATTCACTAATACAGGAATCAGAACAAGCTGAATCACGATTCCAGGAACTGCATTTACAAATCCTGCCATGAAAAAAATCTTCCACGTAAATTCTGCTCCCATTAATCCATACACAGCCGCTGAAACAAGTCCCCATATACCTCTTCCAGCCAACATTGCTGCGATCAAAGAAATATATAACGATTTCATATCTTTGTATATTTTCTTTGACAGAAAGCCAGCCACAAATCCATATGCTGCCAGTTCAAATGCCATGCAAACTGCATTCGGCATCATCACAGGCATCCCAAATGTTACACTTCGAAGCAGCGGTGTAATAAATCCAACGATCAATCCATATGGCCATCCACAGATAAATCCACATAACAAAACCGGAATATGCATTGGACAGAGCATCTTTCCAACTGTCGGAATATTCATTGTGACACATGGAAGCAACAGCCCGATTGCCAAAAATATCGCTGACAAAATTGTCATTTGTAAATTCATTTTCCTCTTCATCATAAAACCCTCCATAATTTTTGTCTTGCTTTTATTTTTTCACATTATAGCATAATTCCTCTTTCTGCATACAAATTTTTCATCAAACGTTTGCGTAGTTTTTTGCGCAATTTTTGTGTATACTATGATAAGATATAGACAAATAAAAACAAGGTATTCTATAACAAAATCAGAAAGGCAAGGTGCCACGCTATGACATTAAAAGATATCGCAAAGGAAGCCGGCGTATCCATTTCCACCGTCTCTAGGGTCATCAATGGAAATTCATCCAACGCTGCAAGCAAACAGATGCAGGATAAAATATGGAAAATCGCACGTGCCGGCGGTTATGTTCCAAATGTCTCTGCCCAGGCATTAAAACAAAAAACTTCCAAACATACACGCCATCACTCTATCGCCTGTGTATATGCCCGCACACAGGATGCACAAAACGATGCTTTTTTTTCCACGCTCACAAGAAGTATGGAACAGGAAGCCCTAAAAGAAGGATATATCGTAAAATATTCTTTCTCGGCAATCGATATCCACAATCCTGTCACACAGAACCAGATTATGAACAACGAAGTAGATGGCGCCGCTATTTTGGGCCGATGTGACAAGGAAACTTTAAAGTTTATGAAAAATCATTTCCGCAAAGTTATTTATACCGGATTAAATCCACTTGATGCTGACTATGACCAGGTCATCTGCGATGGCAATGCAGTTGCTTCCGATGCTGTCAACCACTTAATCTCGCTTGGTCATTCAAAAATCGGCTATATCGGTGAAACAAAAAATGAAATTCGTTATGAAGCCTACTGCAACACCCTAAAAAAACACAGGATTCCTTTTGACAAAAATGTCATTGCAAATGTGACTGGCTGCTCCGAGGGTGGATATGAAGGTGCCAAGCGCGTGCTGGAGCGTTCTTCCGAAGTAACTGCGTTTTTCTGTATGAACGATATTACTGCGATTGGTGCAATCCGTGCAATCCATGAATGCGGTTATCAGATTCCATCTGACATTGCAGTGATCAGCATGGATGACATTGAGATTGCCCAGTATATCTCACCAATGCTTACCACGATGCATATTCCGATTGAAGAAATGGGAAAAATGACTGCTAAAATACTAATCGACCGCATTAATAATGGGCACACGCTCCCATTAAAGATGTCACTGCCTTATTATATGGCAAAAAGAGAAAGCTGCCCGTAAGACAACTTTCTCTTTTCCTATTCATGAGATTTTTTCATCCAGCTTGCTTTTATTGCGTAATTTCTTCGATCTCTCTCATCCAAAGTGTGGAGCATGCATCACTCGGCATACGCAGATCGCCTCTCGGAGATACGGCAACGCTTCCCACTTTCGGGCCATCCGGCAGACAGGAGCGTTTGAAATGCTGCATAAAGAAACGGCGATAGAACGTTTTCAGCCACTTCAAAATGGTCTCATCGTCATACTCTCCCCCAAATGCAATCTTCGCCATCCGGTAAATCTTCTTCGGCGGGAAGGTCCAGCGGAGCATATAGTATAAGAAGAAATCATGAAGCTCATACGGTCCCACCAGATCTTCTGTCTTCTGAGAAATCACACCATCCTTCGGAGGCAGAAGTTCCGGACTTACCGGTGTATCCAGAATGTCCAGAAGGACACTCTCCAGCTGCTCATCTTCACAGGTGTCCGCATAATATTTTACAAGGTGACGTACCAGTGTCTTCGGAACAGAAGCGTTCACCCCATACATGGACATATGGTC
>JALFVM010000093.1 GCA_022787145.1 Lachnospiraceae bacterium
GATTTTAAGGGAAGACTTGGAAGATAACAATATTATCCTGGAGATTTTTGAACATTAGTGATGAAAAGATCATTTACTGCAAAAATGTAGATGGTCTTTTTTATATCCTGGGAGAAAAAATGGATTTATCCAAAAAGAAAGTGTCAAAAATTACTAACAATTATTCAGAAATCTATGATACAATGAAATAAGCGAAATGCAGAAATACAAATGAAATTATATTGGATATGTCTCAGAATGCAGGCATATTGGAAAAGGAAGAGGCTATGAAAATAGAAAAGAAATTATGGATCACCCTGTTCGCATTTGGACTGTTTGCCATTTGTTTTTCAGGTTGGATCTTCAGCCAGAGTACGACCAGGGAAAAATTGTTCTGGGATAATACGATCCGGTGCGAAACAAAAGAACTGAAAGAAGGAGAAATCAAATCAGAGAATATTGCTCTGCCTGAAGATTTCGATATTCCCAGATCCATCTTATTTAAAACCACCCACACCATTGCAGAAGTTTGGCTGGATGGAGAAAAAATATATGAATACGGAAATGAACCGGATGCTCCGGGATTTATGGAAACACCTGGATGCTGCTGGCACATTGTGGATATTCCGGGAGACAGCGCAGGCAAAAGTCTGGAGGTCAGAATTATTCCGGTATATGAGGGCTATTATGGAAATGAAGTCAGCCTTGTATATGGAACACGAGGAGATTGTATTCTGAAAATCCTGACGGACAGTCTTGGAACTCTGGTAATCAGCTGTGGAATCCTGTTTGCCGCTGTTATCTGCCTGATTCTCTATTGTGGCGCAGCGCGAAGAAAAAGAAGAGACAAGACAGAAGCAAAAATTGAGATTTTTTTAAACCTTGGATTTTTCTCATTGCTGGTCGCAGTATGGACACTGGTACAATGTGGTTTTGTGCAGTTTTTGATTCCGGATGGAAGAACCTTATATTTTGTGGATTATTTTTCACTCTTTCTTTTCCCGGTACCATTTAATTTCCTGTTATATGATATCTGCAAAAGCAGGTACCACAAAGTTGCATTAGTTTTTTCCAGCCTTTATCTTGCAAATATGGCAGTCGATGTTTTACTTCAGTGTACAGGAATTATTGATATGTCCCGGTTACTTTCTGTAACTCATGTTATTATGGTTGCCAATGCGGTTTACACAGTTGCGATCATTCTTTACGAAGCCAGAAAAAAAGAAAATGATGTAGCCAAAAAATTCCAGTATCCTATGTACGTGGCCATGGGATTTGGAATGGCAGAAATGTTTCTTTATTATTTAAGAAGATTTGAACAGACATCCATTCTGCTTTCCACAGGAATCATGCTGTTTATTATTATGCTGATCTGGATTCAGGTTTCTCAATATTACGATCAATATATCCAGAAACAAAAGGTGATCTATCTGCAGAAAATAGCCAATATGGATATGCTCACAGAAGCCATGAACCGAAATGCTTACGAGAATATGGTGAAGTATCTGGATGAAGGTGAAATAAAACTGCGCACTACAGGTGTAGTACTTTTTGATCTGGATAACCTGAAAGTGATCAACGATAATTTTGGACATGAAAAAGGAGACGAGGCACTGAAACTGTGTTATCACTGTATCAGTCAGGCATTTCAAAATGTCAAGAACTGTTTTCGAATCGGTGGCGATGAGTTTGCGTATGTATTTCACAGTGATGAGAAGGACAGGATTCCGGAACTACTGAAGACACTGGAGCTGATTTTGAAGAAAACAGCGGAAATACATAAGCTGGATTATCCGCTTAGCATATCAGCAGGATATGCCTATTATCAGCCAGATATAGATTTTGACTTTAAAGATATTGTAAGACGAAGTGATACCATGCTGTACCGTCAGAAGCGCAGGAAGAAGATCGCGCGGTCAACTGATCTGGAACATCTGCTTTCCCGTATGGAAAAGCATTCCACAGAGGAGATTACAGATGAGGTAATCCTGCAGGAGAAAAAATATCAGGGAATGCCATTGGATGAGCTTTGCAGCATGATCGATCTTCTGAGTCCGACTACAGATAATTACCCGTATGTGGTTGATTTTCGGACAGATTTTTATTACATAGCAAACCAGGCCCTTGACCGTTTCTGCATTCCGAAAAATGGTTTTCA
>JALFVM010000164.1 GCA_022787145.1 Lachnospiraceae bacterium
CTATCTCTACAGCAGTAAATATGATTTCAGGTATCGTAACACGCTGTGTCAATGCGATGGAACGTCGTATGGATTCACAGGAAAAGAAAGAAAAAGGTCATCTGGCACGAAATGCAGTATTTACGCTGATCTTTACTTTTATTGCTTTTGCTATCGCACAGTTTTGTCTGATGGCAGTTGTAAAGAAAGGCTATGCATATCTGGGTTATGCAGCGCTGATCACACTGTTTATACCATTTGTGATCCATGCCGTGGCTACGAAAGGCAAAGAAATCTAATATGAACATACAAATCATTATTGGCCAGATGCTCATGCTGTTTGCTATGATGCTGATTGGCTATGTAATCTGGAAAAGAAACTGGATGGATGAAAATGCATATCAGAAGCTTTCCAGAATCGTGGTAAATATATTCAATCCGGTGCTGGTGATTTATGGTGTTGCCGGGAAAAGTTCAGCGGGAAATACAGGACTTTTACTACAGAATCTGATGTTTGTGGTTTTGTTTTATGGTCTGCTGTGGATCATGGGGTATGTGATTCTTATCGTTGTCCGTCCAAGAAAAGAAGAGCGGAAGCTGTATCGTCTGATGACCATGTTCCCCAATGTGGGATTTATGGGTATACCTGTGATCACCAGTATTTTCGGCAATGATTCCATGATTTATATTGTTTTCTATATGCTGGCATATAATCTTTTGATTTATACGTATGGCATTATACTGGCCCGAAAAGCGGGCGAGGAAATGTATCCGGTATCCGATATTCAGAGGGATAACGGAACAAAAGGGAATAACAAAAAGGAATTGGGAATCCCGTGGAAACGTATGCTGAACTCAGGAGTGATTGCTTCTGTGGCGGCAATCCTGATTTTCCTTTTGCAGATTCCTCTGCCGGATATTGTGGTGGATTTTTGTGACTATATGGGAAATGCAACCATTCCGCTGTCCATGATGTTGATCGGAATATCCATAGCAAAGGTCAATCTGAGAGCTATATTTACCAATGTAAAGATTTATTTGTTTACGGCAGTTCGCATGGTGGTTTTTCCCATTGCAATGATTCTTCTGATAAAACAATTAGTGTCTGTGGATACAATGATTTTCGGGGTATTTGCATTGCAGCTGGCCATGCCGGTGGGAAGCATCGTTACCTTGATCGCAAAAGAGAATGGAGCGGATGAGGCCTGCTGTACAAACGGAATCGTGCTAAGTACACTATTGTCGATGATAACAATACCGACTGTGTGTATGTTTCTCTAAAAAATGTACCGGTAAGGAATAGAGATTTTCTGCACACGAACAAACGAAACAAAACAGAAATAGTGAAAGTGTCTATACAGAAAAAAACGGAACTGAGACCCTCAATTTTTTAAAAATGGGGGTCTCAGTTCCGTTTTTTTGAAAATAGTAATGGAAGTATAAGTATGAATTTGATAAAATAACAAAATAGTAATAATAAGTCGGATAATTTATGAGGATTTTTTTGTTAAGTTCAGAATTTAGAAAGAGGATAAGATCATGAAATGTGAGAATGGAAGAATCAGAGATCTTGAGATTGCGTATATCGGAGGAGGATCCAGAGGGTGGGCCTGGACATTTATGACGGATCTTGCACTTGAACCCGCACTCAGTGGAAACATCCGTCTGTATGATATTGACCGGGAAGCAGCAAAGCAGAACGAGCTGATAGGAAATATGGTAGGAGAACGTCAGGAAGCAGTGCGTAGATATGCGCCAAATGCATGGGTGATCAATTATACGAACCCAATGGCATTGTGTGTCAGGACATTGTATGAAACATTTCCGGAAATAAAGGCATATGGATGCTGTCATGAAGTCTTTGGAACACAGAAACTATTAAAGAGTATTTGCGAACAGACCTATGGAGTAAAGGAAATTGACAGAAGGGATATCGTTGTCAATGTTATGGGATTAAATCACTTTACGTGGTTTGATAAAGCCTGCTATGCAGGTAATGATCTAATGCCGGTATACAGTGAGTTTGTGGAGAAGCATTATGAAAGCGGCTATGAAGAGATTGATAATAACTGGATGAACAATACATTTACCTGTGCCCATAGGGTTAAGTTTGATCTTTTCCGCAGATATGGTCTTATCGCTGCCGCAGGGGACAGACATCTGGCTGAATTCATGCCGGGAGAAATGTATTTAAAAAATCCGGAAACAGTAGCAAAATGGAAATTTGGGCTTACAACAGTAGCATATAGAAAGAAAGAACTGCAGGAACGCTTGGCACGCAGCAGACGTCTTGGGCAGGGACAGAAGAGCATTGAGCTGAAAGCTACCGGAGAAGAAGGAATATTATTGATAAAAACGCCGTGTGGACTGACCAGAGTAGTCAGTAACGTAAATCTTCCAAACAGATTTCATCAGATCAGTAATCTGCCTGAGGATACTGTGGTAGAAACAAATGTAGTATTTTCCAAAGATTCTGTACAGCCAATTGCAGCAGGAAAAACACCTGAGAATATGAAGGGATTGTTTGAAGCACATGTGGAAAATCAGGCAACAATAATGAAAGCTGCGTTGACAAAAGAAAAGACCTATGTTTATGAAGCTTTTGAGAAAGATCCATTGGTATCAGGACGCGCCGGAAAGCTGGAGATACAGAAACTGGCAGATGATATGATAGAAAATACAAAAAAATATCTGCCGCAGGGTTGGTAATCAAATTGTGAGGTTATAAAAAACGGGATAGATTGTACTTTACAGTACAGTTTATCCCGTTGATATTATTTCTTATACAATACCCGTACAGAGTTCAGTACACACAGCATAGCAACACCGGTATCGGCAAATACAGCCATCCACATATTTGCAAAGCCTGCCAAACCAAGAATCATAACTGCGATTTTAATAATAAGTGCGAATACAACATTTTGCATGGCAATGCGGTTTGTACTGCGGGCGATACGGATGGAAAGAGGAATAGACTCTACATTGGAGTTCATGAATACGGCATCGGCGGCTTCGATGGCTGCATCGGCACCGCTTCCCATAGCAGCACCCACATCAGCTCCGGCTAAAACAGGGGCATCATTGATGCCGTCACCGACAAACATAACAGATCCATGTTCAGCTCTGACTTTTGTCAGGATATTTAATTTATCCTGAGGAAGAAGTCTGGCATAAACTTCATCGATACCTGTTTCTTTGGCTACAGCGGAAGCACTGCTTTCGGAATCGCCGGTAAGCATAACTGTATAAAGTCCCAGTGATTTTAAACGCCGGATGGCAGATTTTGCATCCTGTTTGATCGTATCGGAGATCAGAAGATAGCCTGCAAATTTGCCATTTACTGCCAGAAATACTTCAGAACCGTAAGTTTCATTTGCCATTTCATCAATCAGAATACTGTTTGCATCCA
>JALFVM010000167.1 GCA_022787145.1 Lachnospiraceae bacterium
GATGCGCCATTTTCCCTTCCTACCAGTGAAACATTTGCGGGAATAAGCAACTATATCAATGGAATTTCGAAAACCGGGCTGATTGCAGCAGCAGGAAGATCGCTGTTTATCACAGTATTTTCTGTTATCGTGATTGTACTGTTAACCTCTATGACAGCATGGTGGATCACAAGAGTACGATGCAAATTCTCAAGCGCACTGTATTATCTCTTTGTATTTGCCATGATTGTACCGTTCCAGATGGTTATGTTTACTTTATCTAAGGTAACCGATATGCTGGGACTTGGAAATCCGGTAGGTATCATCTTTGTATACGTTGGATTTGGCGCGGGTCTGTCCGTATTTATGTTCGCAGGATTTGTCAAAGCGATTCCGATTTCTCTGGAAGAAGCGGCTTTGATCGATGGTTGTACACCAATCCAGACATTCTTTAAAATCGTTGTTCCGGTACTTCGTCCGACCATGATTACCGTTGCAATTTTGAATGCGATGTGGATCTGGAATGACTACCTTTTGCCTACCCTGCTACTGGACAGTGAGGCCCCTACCATTCCGATGGCGGTACAGTATTTAAGAGGCGGATACGGATCTATTGATATGGGTGCCATGATGGCAATGCTGGTATTGGCAATCCTGCCGATTATCGTGTTCTATCTGAGCTGCCAGAAGTACATCATCAAAGGTGTAGCAGCTGGTGCAGTAAAAGGATAATCATAAATTCTAAAATATCATTCAACAGCTTATGCGAAAAAAGATTCTGCAATACAGAAATTATCTGTATTGCAGAATCTTTTTTTGTTGCAATATTTTGGAAGAAATGATGCAAATAAAAAAATTTATATAAAAATTCGCAGAAAGAATTGTTCAAATATGGTGAGATGCGTTATGATAATACGGTTGATTACTTTGGAAGAAAGAATACAGGAGGAGAAATAATAAAAAATGAAAATACAACTGAAATTTCCAAGACCTGGACAAAGAATCATTCGCTCTGTCATAGCCGTGGCACTATGTTTTGTAGTGTATGAACTCAGGGGAAGAAAGGGGATCCCATTCTATAGTGCACTCGCTGTGCTGCAATGCATGCAGCCTTATTATGAAAATACCAGAAAAATTGCCAAAAAGAGGGTGATCGGTACCTTTGTCGGTGCATTCTGGGGGATGATTGTGATTATTCTTCAGGTTTACATTTTACAGGGGCGTTATGAGGAGACCGTGATCGGTTATCTATTGATTTCTTTTTTTACTGGCCTTGTGTTGTATAGCACCGTGGTGCTCGGATGCAAAGATACGGCGTATTTTTCCTGTGTGGTATTTCTGAGTATCGTGGTCATCCATATTACGGATCCATACCCAATTTTATTTGCACTGGACAGAGTGCTGGATACACTGATTGGTGTTGCTTTGGCGTTTGCAGTGAATTCGGCGCATTTCCCTAGAAAGAAAAATCGTGACACTCTGTTTGTATCGGGGATCGATGATACGATACTGGATAAAAAAGCAGTGCTGACACCTTACAGTAAAGTGGAACTGAATCGCTTGATTGATGATGGAATGAAATTTACAGTTTCTACGATCAGAACTCCGGCCTCGGTGCTGGAGGCATTGAACGGTGTGCATATTCCATGTCCGATTATTGCGATGGATGGAGCGGTTCTTTATGATACGAAAGAGCATTCGTATCTGATGAAATACCAGATGTCTGCGCAGGAAGTGAAATGTGTAACGGATTTTCTGATACAGGAAGACGTGCAGTTCTTTACCAATACCGTGGTGGACGATCTTTTGGTCATTTATTATGACAGTCTGAAAAATGAGGCGGCAAAAAAAGTATATAAAATCAGGAGAAAATCACCTTATCGAAATTATGTGAAATCGGAAAAACAGGTGCTGGAAAACGTGGTATATCTGTTTTTAATCGATAAAAAACCTGTGATTGACGCTTTGTATGGGAAAATGCAGCAGCAGGAATGGAAGGATGCCTATCGGATTGTCCGAAAGGATTGTGCCAACTATCCGGGCTTTGCGCAGATTAAGATTTATCACAAAGATGCCACGAGAGAAAATATGCTTCAGAATCTGAAAGCTTTTCTGAATATTGAGAAAGTAGTGACTTTTGGAAGTATTGAAGGAAAGTATGATGTGCTGATTAACGATTCCGATAAAGACAGTATGATGAAACAATTAAAGAAGATGTTTGAACCAATTGGGTTTTAAACACAGAGGAAAAGAAGGAAACGTATCATTTGATAAGATCCCTTCTTTTTGTAGAAGTTTTTTTGCAGCATTTTTGCGACATCTTTTAATGTGCCGTATTGTTCCGGCATAGGCTTTTGGTTCACGAAAATAGTTTCCATTTCTTTTCTGGAAGCAGATGCGGAGACAAAAATTCCACTTGTTTTGTAATCCAGGGAAGCTTTGAGAGCTTTCGCCAGCGGACGGTTTTCATCGCCTCTTTTTTCATGCGGATTTCCTGTTTGCGTGCTTCCTGCTGTTCTTGTAGTTCTTCATTGACCAGACGGCGAAGTTCACTGATGTTCATAGTTAGAATCCGGTCTACAGATATGCTTGGAAGATCCCGGTAGGCATAAGCGGCAGATTCAAAAAGCATGTAGATCTGGTCATCATAAATATAAATCTGTTCCAGCATGCGAGGGAGCTTAAAGGAGAGCATGGCTGCATCCTTTTGATATTCTTTTCCCTGATTGATGGAATCATCAAATAACACAAGCTGAGAAGGCAAAATACCAAGAGATTGTGACATAAACAATTTGTCGTAATAAAACGCCATTCCCTGTGTCTGTTTTGGAATTGTGGCGGAAGTAATGGCAAGTCCCGATTCTATATCCATGCCATTTAGCTGAAAGATGGTATTTTGTATGTTACCGCCCAGTTCCATGGCATATTTTTTCAACACACCATTCTGAGAAGAATGAAAGTATCCGATGTACAGGTGATCGTCTTTGTAGGTCATAAAAGAACTTCGTCGGATTTCCAGTACATAATTCTGAAATACATAGGAAATCGGCTTTTTCTCTCTTCGCAGCGAATACTCTTTGATTCTGTCAAGTGAGATGGCGTTTGCCTGAGCAAGACCGCTGCCGCTGCCGCACACCCAGAGGTTGTCACGGTCATCGTCGTAGGCAAGACTCCCCACATGAGGTTTTCCGGGAAGGACAATTTCCTTGATAAAACGGTGTGTGTCCCGGTCGATTACATAAATGACAGAATTATGCTGTTTCGTATGACAGTAGGCACTGACAAAAATATATTCATCACAGACGGCGATTCCCTGTGGTGTCATACTGGTGCATATGGAGGTATCGTTCGCTTTATTTGAAGATAATGTTTCTGTCGAGTGAAGGCCTGGAATGACATAAGTGCCGCTTTTGCTGTCTACGGGCGCTTCAAGCGTTGCCTTATACAGTTTTGGATAATGACGCAGTTCCTTTCGAAATGCTTCCATGGAATACAGGGGTCTGGTGCTGGTGGAAGTCGCATTTGTAGGTATTTCAACCATTCCCCGATATTCAAATTCATAATAAATATAGCCAACAATCAGCAAAGAAACTGTGAGAATAAGAAATATAATCCGTATTCGCCGATCTTTGCTGCGTTCTTCTGCGTTTTTATACATGAGCTAGCTCCTGTTGGTTTTATATGGTAAAAGTTGTACTTATTGTACCATATTTTCGAACAAAAGATGAGAATTGGAAGAAAAAAATACAGATAATTTTCCTGGAATTGCTTTTTGGGGACAATGCTGTTATGATAATCAGGATATTATAAAGAAATGCAGGAGAAAAATATGGCATTAGATGGAATTACCATTGCAAATATGGTAAAAGAATTAAAAGATGAGCTGGAAGGGTGCAGAATGAATAAAATTGCCCAGCCGGAGCCGGATGAACTGATGCTGACGGTAAAAGGGAAAAATGGTCAGAGAAGGCTTCTGATCTCTGCGAGTGCATCTCTTCCGCTGATTTACTTTACAGATAAGAATAAACCAAGCCCGATGACGGCACCAAATTTCTGTATGCTGCTTCGCAAACATATCGGAAGCGCCAGAATTTTAAAAATCAGCCAGCCGGGTCTTGAGCGAGTCATCTATATGGATTTTGAACATCTCAATGAGATGGGAGATCTTTGTCAGAAGCGTCTTGTGGTGGAATTGATGGGAAAATACAGCAACATCATTTTCTGCGACGACAGTGGCAATATTTTGGACAGTATCAAACATATATCAGCCAATACGAGCTCTGTGCGCGAGGTGCTTCCAGGAAGAACTTACTTTATACCGGAAACGCAGGACAAAGAAGATCCTTTTTTGACGACGGAAGAGAGTTTTACAGAACGTGTATGCAAAAAGCCGCTTCCGGCAGCCAAAGCGATTTATACGTCTTTGACGGGAATTAGTCCGGTGATGGCACAGGAAATTTGTTACCGGGCGTCCGTTGACGGAAGCATGCCGATGGATGCACTGAATGAGGCAGAGCGTATCCATCTGGCACATACGTTTTTGCGGATGATGGAAGATGTTCGGGAGGGAACGTTTGTGCCGAATATCATATATCGGGATGGCGAGCCGGTGGAATTTGCCGCTTTTGCGCTGCAGCAGTACTCCTTCGGCCACAGCAGTCAGACATTTGACAGTATGTCTCAGGTGTTGGAGAAGTATTATGCTCAGAAAAACGTGATTACACGTATTCGTCAGAAATCCGCGGATCTTCGTCATGTCGTGCAGACAGCTTTGGAGAGGAACCGCAAAAAATATGCGATTCAGCAGAAGCAGATGAAAGATACGCAGAAAAAAGATAAATTTAAGGTATATGGTGAGCTGATCAACACGTATGGATATGGACTGGAGCCTGGATGCAAGTCTTTTCAGGCGTTGAATTATTATACGAATGAGGAGATTACCATTCCTCTGGATGATACGCTGACTCCGGCCGAAAATGCAAAAAAATATTTTGATAAGTATAATAAGTTAAAGAGAACGCAGGAAGCACTGACGACACAACTGGAGGAGACAAAAAGCGATATCGAACATCTGGAGTCCATCAGTACATCACTTGATATTGCTCTGAGTGAGTCTGATTTGTCACAGATTAAAGAAGAACTGACAGAATATGGTTATATTAAGAGAAAATATAGCGGTAAAAAGAAAGGGCCTCAGTCAAAATCAAAACCGTTTCATTATGTTTCTTCCGATGGATATCATATGTATGTCGGAAAGAACAATTTCCAAAACGAGGAGCTGACTTTTAAATTTGCCACGGGCAATGACTGGTGGTTCCATGCCAAAAAGATGCCGGGATCACATGTGATTGTGAAGGCCAACAACGAAGAACTTCCGGACAGGACGTTTGAGGAGGCGGGACGTCTTGCCGCTTATTATTCCAGCGCAAGAACGGCTCCAAAGGTGGAAATTGATTATATTCAGAAAAAACATGTAAAGAAAACACCGGGAGGAAAGCCTGGATTTGTTATTTATCATACTAATTATTCCATGAATATTGAACCAGATATTAGGGGAATTCAGGAAATTCCGTCATGATAGACACAGTGAACAGTAACAATACGAAATAGCTGAATGGAAAAAGAAATTGACTGTACTACCGGAATGAATTATAATACCTTTATATGCCTATGATCAGGCATAAATGAAGAAAAAAGAGTGAGAAAACATGTTAAAAAGTATGACAGGCTTCGGTCGTGCCGAAGTGATGGACAGTGATAAGAAAATCACGGTAGAATTAAAATCGGTAAATCACAGATATTTGGATATGAATGTGAAAATGCCGAAGAAATTCAGTTTTTTTGAGGCTGCTATTCGCAATGTACTCAAAAAATACATCCAGAGAGGAAAAGTGGATGTATTTATCAGCTATGAGGATTATACAGAAAATCGTGTTGCCCTTCGCTACAATAAGGAACTGGCAGGGGAATATCTTCGCTATTTAAATGCTATGGCGGAGGATTTTCAATTAAAAAATGATGTTTCTGCCTCTGTGCTGTCTCATTATCCGGAAGTGTTTGTAATGGAAGAAGAACCGGTGGATGAAAACGAAATCTGGACTGCGCTGGAACAGGTGCTGACAGAGGCTGCCGTACAGTTTGTGGCCAGTCGTGAGACGGAGGGTCAGAATCTGAAGACAGATTTATTTGGGAAACTGGAAGCTCTCAATCAGAAAGTGGATCAAATTGAGGCGCGGGGACCTGAGATTCTTTGTGCATATCGGGAGCGCCTGATGCAGAGAATGCGAGAGCTTTTGGAGGATACGCAGATTGAAGAAAACCGGATTGCGGCAGAAGTCGTTCTCTTTGCAGATAAAATCTGTACGGATGAAGAGACCGTGCGTCTGCACAGCCATATCAAGAATATGAAAGAGGTACTAGAATCAGGAAATGGAATTGGACGCAAGCTGGATTTTATTGCACAGGAAATGAACCGTGAGGCGAATACGATTTTGTCTAAGGCAAATGACCTGGAAGTATCCAATATCGCCATTGATTTGAAGACGGAAATCGAAAAAATCCGTGAGCAGATTCAGAACATTGAGTAGAAAGGATTGTTGCTATGTCCCGACTGATTAATATTGGATTTGGTAATATGGTAAACAGTGATAAGATTATCGCAGTGGTAAGCCCGGATGCAGCTCCGATTAAGCGCATGGTGCAGGGGGCAAAATCGGCGGGAACGCTGATTGATGCCACACAGGGACGAAAGACAAAGGCAGTTCTTGTGATGGAGACACAGCAGATTGTCATATCAGCACTGCAGCCGGAGACAATCAGCAAGCGGTTTTCTGTTCAGTTAACATTGGAGGATAAAGGAGAAGAGAATGAGTAAAGGTGTTTTAGTAGTAGTATCTGGATTTTCCGGATCCGGCAAAGGAACCATCATGAGGCGGCTTCTGGAAAAATATGACAATTACGGTCTGTCCATCTCCGCAACAACCAGGCAGCCACGTGAAGGCGAAACGCATGGAAAGGAATATTTCTTTCAGACAACAGAAGAGTTTGAAAACATGATTCGTCAGGGGCAGCTGATTGAGTATGCGCAGTATGTGGGCAATTATTATGGAACTCCGAAGGCGTATGTAGAAGAACAGCGAAATCTTGGTAAGGATGTGATTCTGGAAATCGAGATTCAGGGAGCAATGAAGATTAAGGAACAGTATCCGGATACCGTGTTGTTGTTTGTCACACCGCCGTCCGCAGAGGAATTAAAAAGGCGTTTAGTGGGAAGAGGAACAGAGACAGAAGACGTGATTGAGTCGCGCCTTGTGAGAGCAGTTCAGGAATCCGAGGGAATGGATCTTTATGATTATCTTGTCATCAACGATGATCTGGAAACCTGTGTGGACGAAGTTCATGCCATTATCCAGAGTGAACATGACAAAGCTTCCCGCAATGAGGAGTTTATTGAAAGAATCAGAAAACAATTGAAGGTATTTGTGAAAGGAGAATAACTATGATACATCCATCATATTCAGAATTAATGCAGGTAATTAACAGTGACGCAGAGATTGAAGATGCAGCACCGGTAGTAAGCAGCCGTTATTCTATCGTGCTGGCTACCAGCAAGAGAGCAAGACAGATTATCGCAGGTGACAAGCCGCTGGTAGACGGAAGAGGCAAAAAACCGCTTTCCATCGCTGTGGAGGAAGTTTACAAAGGAAAAGTAACCATTCTTACCGATGATCAGAATCAGGAAGAGGAACAAGAACAGGAACAGGTAGAAGAATAGAATGAAAGTATTGTTTATTTCGTTGGGATGTGACAAGAATCTGGTAGACTCGGAGGAGATGCTGGGACTTCTCGCATCTCATGGATATAGCATTACGGATGATGAGACAGCAGCAGATGTGATTGTAATCAATACCTGCTGCTTCATTCATGATGCAAAAGAAGAAAGTATTCAGACCATTCTGGAAATGGCAGAATATCGAAAGAGCGGTTCCTGTAAGGCACTTCTTGTCACAGGATGCATGGCACAGAGATACCAGAAAGAAATCCGGGAAGAGATTCCGGAGGTAGATGCGGTACTTGGCACCACTGCTTTTGATGATATTTTGGAAGCTTTGGAGAAAACATTGCAGGGCTCTTGTGTGGAGGAATTTAAGGATATCAATTATCTTCCTCTTGTTCAGGAAAACAGAGTGCTTACAACGGGCGGCCATTTTGCCTATTTAAAGATTGCAGAAGGATGCAATAAGCATTGTACGTACTGTATTATTCCGAAATTGAGAGGAAATTACCGGAGCGTGCCGATGGAACGTCTTGTCTCTCAGGCAGAATATCTTGCCAAGCAGGGGGTAAAGGAACTGATTCTGGTAGCGCAGGAGACCACCATTTACGGTACGGATCTGTATGGGAAAAAATCTCTTCATGTACTGCTCAATAAGCTGTGTGAAATTTCGGGAATTCAGTGGATTCGTGTACTGTACTGTTATCCGGAAGAAATTTATGATGAATTGATTCAGACAATCAAAGTACAGACGAAAATCTGCAATTACCTGGACTTGCCGATTCAGCATGCAAGTGATCGTATATTGAAGCGTATGGGAAGAAGAACTTCTAAGGCACAGTTGATTGAGATTGTGAATAAGCTGCGTACAGAAATACCGGATATCACACTTCGAACAACGTTGATTACCGGATTTCCTGGAGAAACACAGGAAGATCATGAGGAACTGATGGCATTTGTCGATGAGATGGAATTTGACCGCCTTGGCGTGTTTACTTACTCCCCAGAGGAGGATACACCGGCAGCCGAAATGCCAAACCAGATTGATGAGGAGGTCAAAAAAGATCGCCAGGCAGAGCTGATGGAGCTGCAGCAGGAGATTTCTCTGGATAAAGGAAATGATAAAATCGGACAGAGGCTCCTTGTGATGATCGAGGGCAAGGTGGCAGATGAAAATGCGTACGTGGGAAGAACTTATGCAGATGCGCCGAATGTGGATGGCTATATCTTTGTCAATACAGGTGAGCTTTTGATGTCGGGAGATTTTGCCAGAGTCGTTGTCACAGGTGCGTTAGAATACGATTTGATAGGAGAGTTAGAGGATGAATACACCGAATAAATTAACCGTTTTACGCGTGATTATGGTTCCTTTTTTTGTCTTTTTTATGCTGTCCGGATGTGGAGGAGAAGCCTCTAAGTGGATTGCACTGGCGCTGTTTGTAGTTGCCAGCCTGACAGATCTTTTGGATGGTTATCTGGCAAGAAGAGATAATCTGGTTACAGATTTTGGAAAGTTTATGGATCCGCTGGCAGATAAGCTTCTTGTGTGCTCCGCACTGATCTGTTTTGTAGAGATTGGGAAAATGCCGGCATGGATGGTAATTATCATTATTGCGAGAGAGTTTATCATCAGCGGTTTCCGTTTGATTGCTTCAGACAATGGCATTGTCATTGCGGCAAATTACTGGGGAAAATTCAAAACAGTCTCTCAGATGATTATGATTATTCTTCTGATTATGGATCTTGGCGGCGTTTTCTATATTCTTGGTGAGGCCTTTAAGTGGATTGCGCTTGCATTGACTGTGATTTCCCTTGTGGATTATATCTGGAAGAACAAACAGGTACTTTCTATGCAGGATTAAGATTTGACTCTATACAGAAAGAAGATGGAAAAATGTCAGAACAGAGAAAGAAAACGGAAGAGGAAAAAGTAGTTGATTTATTAAAACAGACCGGATTGACAATGGCGTCGGCGGAGTCCTGTACAGGAGGTATGGTGGCTTCACGAATTATTAATGTACCTGGAGCATCTGAAGTTTTCATGGAAGGTTTTGTCACTTATACAGAGAAAGCCAAAAGGAAACGTCTTCACGTAAAGAAAAAGACATTGAAAAAGGAGACGGCAGTCAGTGCAAAAACTGCAAAGGAGATGGCCAGAGGCGGTTGTCAGACAGCAAAGACGCAAGTGTGTGTGTCGATTACCGGATATGCCGGACCGGATGGAGGAACAGAAGAAAAACCGGTGGGAACCGTGTTTATTGGCTGTTGCTGTCTGGATAAAGTGAAGGTAAAAGAATATCATTTTGAGGGAAGCAGAAGTGAGATTCGACAGCAATCTGCTCAGCAGGCACTGATTCTAGTCAAAAAATGTCTGAAAAAAGTAAAGAAAAAATAAGAAGAAAGCTGTATGTTACGGGAGTATGAGGTGACATACAGCTTTTTTGCAGTGTTAATGACGCATCATCTGCATGATTCGGACAATTTTGTCCAGTCGTTCCTGTTCCTGCTTCGATTTTCCCATTTTAACCACTTCTAAAATGAGTTTCATTTCTTCCGGGCTGAATTGAAGCCCTTTGGATTTTCCGCTGGAAGCAGCGGCCATAAGAAACGACAGGAGTTCATTTTGATTTTTTTGACTGCCCTGATCTGCCATCTGCTGCAGCATTTCCAGTTTGGATTTGTCAATTCCCTGCAGTTTCGGGTTATTCATCCAATCTTTTTCCTGCATAAAAGTCCTCCTTGTCACGGATTCTTTTCGGAATCGTTATTTTGAAATAAATTTGCAAGTTCCATCATAGCTGCCAGATCCATGCATTGATCCATTTTCTGCCGTGCAGCCGGTCCACAGTAGTCTCGGATTTCCTGAATCATTTGCAGCGGATCCAGGTCCGTTCTGGATGATGGCAAAGAACACATGGACATATCTGCTCTCTGATTTTGAAAGGTCTGTATGGTATTTCGCATTTCCATAGCTTTTGCATAGATAGAGACAAATTGTTGCCCCTGTGGGGAAAGAAAGGGAAGAATCGCTTTCATAAGCTGGATTGGTTCGGAAGAAACAAGACAGTCCAATTCTGTCATTTTTGGAGCATCGTCTTTATTCATAGTCAAATCCTTTTTTCACAATTTTATGAATCTTCCCTATACAATATGACGGGATAGAAGAAATGGTCATATAATTATTCTATAAATAAATGATAGGAAATAGGCAACCGGAGGGATTATGACTGAAAAAAATGAGCAGTTAAAGAAGGAAGGCAATGCTTTTTATGAACTGGATTTGAATTGTGTGCGAAAAAAGCAGGAACAGAAAAAGAAAAACAGAAAACAAGTAAAGAACAGAGAAAAACCGGGGCGTTGACCCCGGTTTTGTGTGGGAAATACACTAGCAGCATCCAAATCCGTTACCGCAGAAGAGCAGAAGAAGGATGATTAAAATACAGCTGTTGTCTCCACAGCCTGAGCCGCAGCCGCCCCAGCTGTCATGGCCATTGCCACAGAAGCATAACAGGATCAGAATCCAGATCAGGCAGCTGCAGGAGCCTCCGCGACCGAATCCAAAAAAGTTATCACAGTCGCGATCGCGGTCGCGGTCACATCTGTCCTCGCATCCACATCCACAGTTTGTTGCAGCTAAATCACTCATTGATAGTTCCTCCAAATGATGTTTACACTTTCATCATATGTATGGAGCTTAAGATGGTTACAGATTTTTCAAAAAACCTAAATGTGCTGACAAGTTGATTTTTGAAATTAGAACACTAGGTGGATAAAAATACCGTGAAAGAGTTGTAGACATTCAGCTTGCCATATCCCCATTCACGGCTTGGATAGATTGTCTGTGAGGTGCGGGTGGCGCCGCGGATGAGGAAGGTTTTAATCTGTGAATTATTAAAAAGCTGGCTGCGTTCCAGTCCCCATTGCAAAATCAAGGCACAGCAGCCAGTGGTCAAAGCTGCGGCCATACCCGATCCGGTTGCACTGCCATACCCTTCATGAAGGTTCGGGGCAGTAAGACTGACACCGGGAGCTGCAAGATCCGGTTTGATTGAGCCGTCTGGAGTAAAACCACGGCTGGAACGAAGATAGATGGCGTCGTTATAAGCGTCGTAAGTACTGCAGGTAATCGGCTGTGAAGTGTTGCCTGGATTCACAATGGTGATATATGGATCGGAATTTAAAAAGGTGATATCAGGAACAACCATATTGGAGATGGGCAGCCATGTGTGGAATTGGCCGGTGATGTAGTTGCTGCAATAGACGCGAACTCGCCAGATGCCGGCAGTGGGATTTCGAAAACGCAGAAAGATGACCTGTTCGCCTGAGATGGTCTCTACCAGCTCATAGGAAATGAACAGAACGGTTCGATCAAGGATAAAAGAAATCGTCTGTTTCTGCCCAAGTCTTGCCGGAATTCGTTCAATCACTTCTCCAAGAGGGGAGACAAAGCCAACTGAGAAAATTTCCGGCGGAGTTCCCCAGATTTCACTGCTGAATCCGTTGGAGTTTTGGGGAACCAGAATCTCCACTTCTTCGAAGCTCTGTTCATCGCGCACCTTTCCGGAAAAGTGGTGCTGTTGTCCGACTTCATTTCCACCTGCACATACCATGGCAAATCCAGGGGCAGAGCGAAGATAATCCAGCATACTGTCAAACGGAGAACTTCCATTGTGAGAACCCTGATTTGTGCCGACAGCGATGCACAGCACAAGCGGCATATTTAATTCAGAGGTCAGCTTAATCAGATAACGGACTGCCATCATCAAATCTGTTTCCTGAAAGACTGGCTCCGAAGGATTGAATTGATAATAATCACGAAGATATTGTTTGGCTTCCTTTAGTTTTACGATGGCAAGAGAACTTCCCGGTGCTGCGCCGGAAAAAGCAGCTTGTCGGTCTACACCTCCACAGGCAATACCAGCCAGCATCGTTCCATGTCCGGAAAAATCACGGCTTGGCACAATGGAATAAGGTTCATCCGAAGAAAGAGCTTCGTCAATCTGTGTATTTGTGTATTCGCTTCCATATACGAAGCCCTCGGGAGGCGTACCCGTTTGAATCGTCTGATCCCAGATGCGGAGAATACGGGTGCGCCCCTGCTCATTCAGAAATGCGGGATGTGTATAGTTGATTCCTGTGTCAAGAAATCCTACAAGGACCCCTCTTCCGTTTAGGCTAAGAGTCGGGGAGGAGGCAAGCTGAATAATTCCGGTATCCTCCAGACTGACGGTGCTGGTCAGAGTATAGAGTGCTGGGATGGAACTGTAATAGATATTGTTTTGCAATTCGAGTGGAAAACGTTCATTGCTCAGATGTAGCATAAAGAAGCGTGGACTGAGAATCTGATAATTGTAGTATTCTCCGGATGTGTTGTTTAGAAAAGAAAAGGTTGTGTAATCGTAAATATAGTCGCCATAATCGTTGGACAATGTCATTTCTTTCAAGTCCGCCATAGAAAAGTTCCTGTATACAGACATATTTGTATCATTTATATGAAAAATTGTAAAAAAAAGAAGGCACTCTGCTCAAAAAAACAAAGTACCTTCTGGAATTTGATGTCAATTAATAATCAGAACTGTCGTAGCTGGAATCATCATCACTGCTGGAATCATAGTCGGAATCATAGCTGGAATCATCATCACTGCTGGAATCGTAGCTGGAATCATCATCACTGCTGGAATCGTAGTCGTAATCATCATCACTGCTGGAATCGTAGCTGGAATCATCATCACTGTCCTCACTGTCAGAAGTATAAGTGTTTCCGCCGGAACTGCTTGCGCTGTCGCTGATTTTACTTGCTTTGAACAGACCGTTTTCGCTTGTGGTAGAATCCAAAGTTACGGTAACGGTAGCACCGATGGTAACTCCATTTTTCAGATCTTTGGTAGCGTTCAAAGTCGAGCAGCTGTATTCTTTGTTATCTGATGTGCGAATGACAAGATCGTTCATAGAAGCACTGATAATGGTTCCTGTTAATTCTGTCGACGGAGCAGTTGTCTCTCCGGAAGCGGCGGGAGTCTGCGTTGCAGATACGGAAGGTGTTACGGATGGCGTTGTGGTTGGTGTTGGTGTAACTTCCACTGCGGTGCTATCGCTGGTAGCATCTTTTTTTCCGCATCCTGTTACTGTAAATGCTGTCATGATCATCATAGTTAATAATAATACTTTTGTTTTTTTCATTTTTCATACTCCTTTAATGTATGTTTTCCCTTATTCTCTGACATTATAGTACGATTTGTCGGTAACTGCAAGTTTTTATTTTTAAAAATACTGTGAACAGATGATAATAGGTTAAGAAAAATACTGGATTCCATCCGGCAAAACAGAGTGTAAAGAACTGTGTCAGATGGCTTTGTCGTGTGTTGGCATGCTTGCATATACTATAACAGAACAGAGAAAAGAGGATCGGTATGAATGCCAGAGTGTTGACAGGCAAGGGAATTCACGTAGCGGTGCTTGATACGGGAATTTATCCTCATATAGATTTTGCAGGCAGAATCTTAAAGTTTGCGGATTTTGTTCATTATAAAAGTCATGCATATGATGAAAATGGACATGGAACACATGTGTGTGGGATTCTGGCCGGATCCGGTCGGGGATGTCAGTATCGATATCAGGGATGCGCACCGGAATGCGGACTTGTTGTTGCAAAAGTGCTTGACCAGTATGGAAATGGAAAGAAAGAGGTAATTTTGCGGTCATTTCAATGGCTTTTGCATGAGTATCAACGGCTTGACGTGCGGATTGTGAATATTTCGGTAGGAACAACCTGCAATTTTTGGCGGGAACAAAAAAGTCTGGTTGAAGGTGTGGATGCCCTGTGGGATGCAGGGCTTGTGGTGGTGGCAGCAGCCGGAAATCAGGGACCGACACCGGGAAGCGTCACAGCACCGGGAAGCAGCAAAAAAATCATCACCGTGGGATGCAGTGATATGCTGACGGCTCACAGGGATGCATCGGGGAGAGGCCCGACAGAAGAGTGTGTCTGCAAACCGGATGTTGTGGCACCGGGATATCAGGTGATGTCCTGTATTCCTTATTATGATGGGAAACCTGCGTATGGGAAAAAGAGCGGCACCTCTATGTCCACACCTTATGTATCGGGAAGTATTGCGCAGATGCTGCAGAAAGATCCGATGCTTACAAATGTGGAAATTAAAATGATGCTTCGTGACAGTGCGAGGGATATGGGGTATCCTCAAAATGTGCAGGGGTGGGGACTGTTTGATCGGGAAAGATTTCTGAATCTTTAAAAATACAAGAGAAAAGTCACAAAATAATTGACGAAAGAAAGCAATGTGGCTATAATTAGTAATTATTATAGGGATGCCTATAGTGGAACGGGCATATTCGATATGCCTGTAGAAAAACAAAGAGGAGGAAATTATTATGAACAAAATTGAGATGAAAACACCTTTGGTTGAAATGGATGGAGACGAGATGACACGTATTCTCTGGACCATGATTAAGGATGAACTGTTGCTGCCATTTATTGATCTGAAAACAGAATATTATGATCTTGGTCTGAAAAAAAGAAATGAGACAAACGACCAGATTACTGTAGATGCTGCCAATGCCACCAAAAAATATGGTGTTGCAGTAAAATGTGCAACAATTACTCCAAATGCAGCACGTATGGAGGAGTACGACCTCAAAGAAATGTGGAAAAGCCCGAATGGAACCATCCGTGCGATTTTGGACGGTACGGTTTTCCGTGCACCGATTGTTGTCAAAGGAATTGAGCCATGTGTCAAGAACTGGAAAAAACCGATTACACTGGCACGTCATGCATATGGTGATGTGTACAAAAACACAGAGATGGTGATTCCGGGACCGGGAAAGGTAGAACTTGTTTATACTGCGGAGGATGGAACGGAGACAAGAACTCTGGTACATAATTTTACAGGTGCAGGAGTTGCGCAGGGTATGCATAATCTTGACAATTCGATTGAAAGTTTTGCAAGAAGCTGCTTTAATTTTGCACTGGATACAAAACAGGATCTCTGGTTTGCGACAAAGGATACAATCTCCAAAAAATATGATCACACTTTCAAAGATATTTTTCAGGAAATTTTTGAAAAAGAGTATAAAGATAAATTCGAGAAAGCAGGCATCACTTATTTTTACACCCTGATCGATGATGCGGTGGCACGTGTTATGAAAGCAGAGGGAGGTTTTATCTGGGCATGCAAAAATTACGACGGAGATGTCATGAGTGACATGGTTTCTTCTGCCTTTGGATCTCTTGCTATGATGACCTCTGTACTCGTTTCTCCGGATGGTAATTTTGAATACGAGGCAGCTCATGGCACGGTACAGCGTCATTATTACAAATATTTAAAGGGAGAAGAGACATCCACAAATTCTGTCGCAACCATTTTTGCATGGACAGGTGCTTTAAGAAAGCGCGGCGAGCTGGATGGTATCACAGAATTATGCGCTTTTGCAGATAAACTCGAGGCAGCTACGCTTGCAACCATTGAGAGCGGAA
>JALFVM010000174.1 GCA_022787145.1 Lachnospiraceae bacterium
TGCCAGCCTTCATACAGACATTCCGGCTTAACATATCCTTCTTTAAAATCATAAATTCTGTCCACATGATCTCTTGTGTCTGAATTTAATCCGAGACAATATACCAATGCCTTGTGGTACACATCCTGGTATCTGCACTTCTGCAGATATTCCATGTAAAATTTCTTGTGTGCTTCGTTCTTAAAAGTTATTGTGCGAGTAGATTTCCCGCCTGCACTTATCGCTGTGTTTGTCATCTTATTTGACCTCCTGATTAAATGATTTTTTTACCATAACAACAGAAAAAGGACACTCTCCGAAATTTGGAAAATGTCCTTTAATAACAGTATTAAAACTATTAAATTATGAGTAGGATTTAACCCTTTGTGCTTTTTACGTCCATATTAGTCCACCAAAGCACATTTATTTGATGTCAAATTGATGTCAAATCAGGTTTTTTGAGGTTCGTGAAGTACCTCAAATGCCCTAAAATACAGCATTTTATTTATCCAGCGTCTTCATCGTCGGGAACAATAACACATCCCTGATTGCAGCACTGTCCGTCAACAGCATACACATTCTATCGATACCGAATCCGATACCACCTGTTGGCGGCATACCGATCATCAGTGCATTCAGGAAGTCTTCGTCTGTAGTGTTGGCTTCCTCATCGCCCTGTGCAAGCTGCTCTTCCTGTGCTTTGAAACGCTCTCTCTGGTCGATTGGGTCGTTCAGCTCGGAGTATGCGTTTGCCATCTCCCAGCCATTCATGAAGAACTCGAAACGCTCTACATATTCCGGATTTTCCGGTTTTTTCTTGGTCAGAGGAGAGATTTCGATTGGATGATCCATAACGAAGGTCGGCTGAATCAAGTGATCCTCTACAAATTCCTCGAAGAACAGATTCAGGATGTCACCTTTTTTATGTCTCTCTTCGTATTCTACGTGATGTTCTTTGGCTGCTGCACGAGCCTCTTCCAGTGTGTGGATTTCATTGAAATCTACACCGGAGTATTTCTTGACAGCATCTACCATTGTGATTCTCTCAAATGGTTTTCCAAGATCCATCTCAATGCCATTGTAAACGATGGTGGTTGTTCCCAGAACTTCCTGCGCCACATGGCGGTACAGGTTCTCGGTCAGATCCATCATGCCGTGGTAGTCTGTGTATGCCTGGTATAACTCCATCAGTGTGAATTCCGGATTGTGTCTTGTATCAAGACCTTCGTTACGGAATACACGGCCGATCTCATATACACGCTCCATACCGCCGACGATCAGTCTCTTCAGGTACAGCTCCAGAGAAATACGAAGCTTCAGGTCCTCGTCGAGTGCATTAAAATGTGTCTCGAACGGTCTTGCTGCCGCACCACCGGCATTGGATACCAGCATTGGTGTTTCCACTTCCATAAAGCCCTGTCCATCCAGATATTTACGGATTGCGCTGATGATCTTGGAACGTTTGATAAAGGTATCTTTTACGTCCGGATTCATGATCAGATCCACGTATCTCTGACGGTAACGCAGGTCTGTGTTTGTCAGTCCGTGGAATTTCTCCGGAAGGATCTGCAGGCTCTTGGACAGCAGCGTCACGTTGCTTGCGTGAATGGAGATCTCTCCTGTCTTTGTCTTGAAGACTTCACCTGTGATTCCAACGATATCACCGATATCCATTTTCTTGAAGGCTTTGTACTCTTCCTCTCCAATGCTGTCTCTGGCTACATAGGACTGGATACCGCCCTGTAAATCCTGAACGTTGCAGAATGAAGCTTTACCCATCACACGTTTGGACATCATACGTCCTGCTACGGTCACGGATTTTCCTTCCAGTTCCTCAAAATGATCTTTTATTTCCTGGCTATGATGTGTCACATCATATTTTGTAATCTGGAACGGATCTTTGCCGTTCGCCTGTAAATCTGCTAATTTTTCACGACGGACCTTCAACAACTGGTTGATATCCTGTTCCTGCTTTTTCTGCTGCTTTTGCTGTTCAGCCACGGTATCTTCCTCCTTCTTCTGTAATTAAATGTTTCTCTGAATATCCAGTACTTTATACTGCATAACGCCGCTTGGCATCTCTACATTTACAATATCTCCCATCTTTGCGCCGATCAGGGCTTTTCCTACAGGAGATTCATTGGAAATCTTGCCCTGTAAGCTGTTTGCCTCTGTGGAACCTACAAGCTTGAATTCCATATCTTCGTTATATTCCATATCATGAACTTTTACTTTGCAGCCTACGCTGATAGTGCCAAGGTCTACTTCATCCTCAACAACAACCTCTGCGTTTTTCAGAATCTTTTCGATTTCTTCGATACGAGCCTCAATGTCTCTCTGCTCGTCTTTTGCTGCATCGTACTCCGCATTCTCAGACAGGTCTCCCTGCTCTCTTGCCTCTTTGATTTTCTGTGCAACTTCTTTTCTGCGGACTACCTTTAAGTCATGTAATTCTTCTTCCAGTTTTTTCAATCCGGCATAAGTAAGTAAATTCTTTTTGATATCTGCCATTTTTATGCTCGCTCCCTTTCTTGAGATGTAATATCCTTTTTTCTCGCAATTTCGTTATTATAGCGGAAATAGCCTTTATTGTCAAGATTTCCGCAGGTTTCCCCCTTATTTTTCCTGCTCTTTTTTCTATCGCAAAAGCTCCAGCAGCTGTTCAAGCTGTTCGTAATTTTCCACTTCATTCATCTGCCGTCTGAGACTGGCAGAATGACGCAATCCGCTGGTGTACCATGCCATGTGTTTTCGCATTTCACGGATGCCGGTGTATTCGCCTTTATACTCCAGCTGGAGCTTTGCATGGCGAAGCATCATCTCTTTGCGTTCCTGCAAGGATGGCCCCTGCGGTACCTGTCCTGTTTTCCTGTATTCGAGAATTTCCCGAAAAATCCAGGGATTTCCTCTTGCTGCCCGT
Organism: Lachnospiraceae bacterium; assembly: GCA_022787145.1. GTDB lineage: Bacteria > Bacillota > Clostridia > Lachnospirales > Lachnospiraceae > JALFVM01. Next base: position 2,900 of record JALFVM010000174.1, read on the forward strand.
CCGATCATGATACCGTCGCATCCCGTATGTTCCTCCAAAGCTCTGGCGCTTTCCGGTGAATCTACGTCTCCGTTTCCGATAACAGGAATCGAAACCGCATCCTTTACCCGCGCGATCGTATCCCAGTCTGCCTTGCCGGAATAATACTGGACTCTTGTTCTTCCATGGACAGCAATGGCAGCCGCTCCGCTGTCCTCAATGATTTTGGCAAGTTCCACCACATCCACATCACCGCCCTCAAAGCCAATGCGGATTTTTGCCGTGACCGGCTTTTTAATGGCCTTTGCCGTCTTTGTGATAATCTGTCGAATCAACTCTGGATTTTTCAGAAGAGCCGAGCCCTCACCATTGTTTACCACTTTTGGCACTGGGCATCCCATATTTAAATCCAAAATGTCGAAGGGCTTTTCTTCAATATATTTCGCCATCTCGCTGATTATATCCGGATCTGAGCCAAAAAGCTGTAAAGATACCGGTTTTTCTCTGGGATCAATCTCCATCAGCGCCTCTGTATTTCGATTGTGAAAAGAAATCGCCTTTGCACTGACCATCTCCATACAGATGAGCCCTGCTCCCTGTTCTTTGCACAGCAAGCGAAATGGCAGGTCAGTTACCCCTGCCATTGGTGCAAGTATTAAGTTGTTTTCCAGAGTTACATTTCCTATGGTGAGACTCATTCCAACCTCGCTTCTTACTTCTTATTTTTCTCGTAAATGAGACGCAGACCTTTCAGTGTCAGACGGTTATCGTACACTTCAATCATATCTGTCTCATCGGCAATGATCTTGCCGAGACCGCCGGTTGCAACAACCTTCATCTCTTTGAGTTTTGCCTCTTCTTTCACCTTTTTGATGATATATTCTGTCTGGCCGATGTAGCCATATACAAGTCCTGCCTGCATGCTGCTGATCGTCTCTTTTGCCAGAATGGATTTTGGTTTCAAGATTTCAAATTTCGGCAGTTTTGCAGTTCCCTGCCAGAGTGCGTTGGCACTCAGACGGATTCCCGGTGACGTCACACCGGCCACAAAACTTCCGTCTTCCAGAATCAGATCATACGTGGTCGCTGTTCCAAAATCAATCACAAGAACCGGTCCGCCATACAGTTCATAAGCGCCGACTGCATCCACGATTCGGTCTGCACCGATCTGCTTTGGATTTTCTGTCGCCAGGCGAATGCCTGTCTTAATTCCAGGTCCAACGATCAGCGGTGTCGTATGAAAATATTTTACAATTCCGTTGATCAGGGAATACATCACATCCGGAACAACCGAACTGATGATTACATCACGAACTTCCTCAATCGCAATGGCTCTGTGCTCAATGAGATCACAGATTGCCAGACCATACTCATCGGAGGTTCTGGAAGTTCTGGTTGTCAGACGAAACGTCTCCTTCAGATTTTCTCCGTCAAAAACGCCCATGGTTACATTGGTGTTTCCTACATCAATTACTAATAACATGATTTACTCCTCTTCTACCTCTTCCCCCAGGAAGAATACTTTGTAATACAATTCCAGGGAGTTCAGCAGTTCTGCTTTTTCCCGGCGAAGCTGCTTGATTCTCAGAGCACTTCCGATATCATCGAACATAGCATCTGCCTCAAGTGCCTCCACACGAAACTCGAGATTGCCTTCCTGGTCAAATTCCAGTGTCAGCACACCTCCGATTTCCTCTGTGTACAGCACGCACATAATGTGCAGCTCATCCTTTACGCTGTCGGGCAGCGCATGGAAATCCTCATTGAAATAATATTTTTTCTCATAGGAACTCGCGCCGCAAAGCGTGATATTTTCTTCGTACATGGTAATTCCTCACACATATCCGTATAATCCCCGGACAGATACCTCTCCGGCATATACCTTTTCTATCGTCTGATCTTCCCGTTCCACCAGAAGCTGACCCTTTTCATCAATGCCTCTGGCAATTCCTGTATATTCATTTCCGGGCTGCAGTACCCGAACCTGCGCCTCCCGATTGACCAGAATGTCATTATAGTCCTGCATCAGTCCGGACAAATCCCAGGTTTTCGAGAAAATCTCATAATTTTTTTCAAAAATCTCCAAAAGTGCTGCGACCAGCTCAGCGCGCTTGACCTCATGTCCCACTTCAATCATCAGAGAAGTGGCAATGTCTTTTAATTCTTCCGGAAACTCCCGCAGATTGGTGTTGATTCCCGTTCCGATGACAATATAGTTGATATAGTCCATCTGGGCACTCATTTCGGTGAGAATGCCACAGATTTTCCGATTTGACACAACGACATCGTTTGGCCATTTGATAGAGGCATCCAGATTGTACAGCTTTCGGATTGCCTGGGCAACACTCAGCCCTTCTACCAGAGTCAGCATCGACGCACGCTCCGGCGGCATGTCAGGCTTTAAAAGCTTCGTCACGGCAATCGAAGTTGCCTTCGGTGTCACCCACTGGCGCCCCCGCCTTCCCTTGCCCTGCGTCTGCTCGTCTGCAATGACGACCGTACCATGGGGCGCTCCGTCTTCCGCCAGACGTTTTGCCCATGTATTGGTGGAATCGACAGACTCCTCCCAGTAAATCGTATTTCCAAGCCACTTTGTGTTGAGATAGCCACGCAATTCCTGCGGCTTGACAGAGTCCGGTGTCTCTACCAGACAATAGCCTCTGTTTTTGACTGCCACAATCTCATAGCCTTCTTCTTTTAGCTGGTTGATATGTTTCCAGATTGCAGTGCGGGAAACGCCAAGCTTCTCGCAGAGCTCCTGCCCTGACACGTAGCCATCTGCTTCCCGCAGATATGTCAAAATTTTTTCTTTCATCCTGACTTCTGTTATCTCCTATTTTTCAGGCTCACCCAAAGTTGCCAAAATAACTGCTTTGATTGTATGCATACGGTTTTCTGCCTCGTCAAATACTTTAGACTGTTCAGATTCAAATACTTCGTCGGTTACTTCCATGTCTGTCAGATTGAATCTCTCGCCCATCTGTTTTCCGATTGTTGTCTTCAGATCATGGAACGCTGGCAGACAATGCAGGAAAATGGCTTTCTCTCCGGCATTTTCCATGACTTTCTTTGTTACTTTGTATGGTGTCAGCTCACGGATACGCTCTTCCCAAACTTCATCCGGCTCACCCATGGATACCCATACGTCTGTATAAATCACATCGGCATCTTTTGTTCCCTCTTCTACGTTTTCTGTCAGTGTGATGGTGGCACCTGTCTCAGCCGCATAGCCTTTGCAGAGCTCTACCAGTTCCTCGTTCGGGAAGTATTTGCTTGTTGTGCATGCGACAAAGTGCATACCCATTTTTGCACAGGCGATCATCAGAGAATTGCCCATGTTGAATCTTGCATCGCCCATATATACCAGCTTTCTACCCTTCAGATCACCGAAATGCTCGCGGATGGTCAGAAGGTCTGCCAGCATCTGGGTCGGATGATACTCGTTTGTCAGTCCGTTCCATACCGGCACGCCTGCGTATTTTGCCAGTTCCTCTACGATTTCCTGGCCAAATCCGCGGTATTCAATTCCCTCGTACATTCTTCCCAGGACACGAGCAGTATCCTCAATGCTTTCTTTCTTGCCGATCTGAGAACCTGACGGATCCAGATAAGTTGTTCCCATGCCGAGGTCATGTGCCGCAACCTCAAAAGAGCATCTGGTACGTGTGCTTGTCTTCTCAAAGATCAGAGCAATGTTTTTTCCTCTGAAATAGTCCACCGGAATTCCTTTTTTCTTTTTGTCCTTCAGGTCTGCTGCCAGATCCAGTAAGTATGTAATTTCCTCCGGTGTAAAATCCTTCAATGTTAAAAAGTTACGTCCTTTCAGATTCATAATAAATATCCTCCTCTTGTAAATTTAAAATTAACTGAATGAACATGGGCAGTCGCTCCTGTTCTTTCAGAATCTCTTTTCGTTTTTCAATTTCCTCCCGAAGCTCTTCTACCGTATAAATACAGTATTTCGGGACACGGCACATCCGGGCGGTCGCCTCGAGCATACTAAGATACAGCTCTTTGTAATTCCAGCCTGCTCCAAGCTTCAATTCCAGAGCAACAGCAGGAAGCGTCATCTCCACATATTTTCTCATTGGAATCGTCCCGTTCCACTCACAGAGACGGCCAAGGCACTCCCGTTCCGACAGGTCTTCATCAATATAATAGATGACACCGGATAAACCATACATCATACGCATGGCATCGTAATAACCTATCCGCATATTTTTCCTGCTCTTGTCCGCATCAAATTCCATAATGTTTCCAAGATCCACACGCGGCTCTACGCTCAAAATCGTGGTACCCTCTGGAATCTTCACCTTGCGTTCTCTGCCAACGCCAAAGATCCGCAGCAGGATAATGTCCTGATACCCTCTGCTGACGAGGGTCTCAAGCGGCACATTGTTGATCACACCGCCGTCCACAAACATTTTACCATGTAATTTCTCATTTTTAAATAGGGGAAAAATATATGCGCTCGCCAAAAGAAAATCTGGAATGAACGCAGGCTCCTGGGTCTTCATATCCACCTCAAGTTCCTTCATCTCGTCCACACTGAAGGTCAGCACGTAAAATTCTTTGTCTGACTGAAGGATTTTCTGCGGATCAACACGACCGGCAATCAGTTCTTTCAGCGGTGTGATATCCACGCCCCCGTCTTTCATCGTCTGAATCGCCAGTTTGATAAACTCTCCCATCGGAAGATTTCCCTGCAAAAGCTCCCCCATCTGAATGTCATCCACCTTCATCACTTTGGAGTAGGCAATGCTCTCCCATATATTTTTTGCATTTTCAAAATCATCCATACAGATAAGGGCTCCGTTAAGAGCCCCTACACTTGTACCTGCAATTCCTTTTATCTTTACTCCGGCTTCTTTCAGCGCCTTCCAGGCACCAATCTGATACGCGCCTTTCGCGCCTCCTCCCTCTAACACAAGTCCATATTCTTTCGTCAGATCAATCACCGGCTTCATCGGATTCCTCCCTTACAAAGTCACTGCAGTGTTATTCCTGCGTTTTCTTATCGTCTGTGACAAGCTCCTTCAAAGAAGTGGCAAGTCCTGCCAGTCCCTGAATGTCGGACGGAATAATAATCTTGGTCGCTTTTCCGTCTGCCACTTTTGCAAACGTCTCAAGACTTTTCATTGTCAGTACTGCCTCATCCGCGCCTGCTTCTCTCAGGAAGCGGATACCATCTGCATTGGCCTGCTGTACTTTCATAATTGCCTCTGCCTGACCTTCCGCCTCGCGGATCATACGCTCTTTCTGTGCTTCTGCCCGCAAAATCGCTGCCTGCTTTTCTGCCTCTGCCTCCAAAATTGCAGATTCTTTCTTGCCTTCTGCTACAAGGATTGCCGAGCGCTTCTCACCTTCTGCGATCAGAATGGATTCTCTTCGCTCACGCTCCGCCTTCATCTGTTTTTCCATCGCATTCTGAATGGCTTCCGGAGGAATGATGTTTTTCAATTCCACACGGTTCACCTTAATACCCCACGGGTCGGTTGCATCATCCAAAGAAGCGCGCATTCTGGTGTTGATGACCTCACGGGAAGTCAGTGTCTCATCCAGTTCCATATCACCGATGATGTTTCGCAGTGTCGTCGCAGACAGATTCTCGATTGCCATGATCGGATTTTCCACGCCGTATGCATACAGCTTCGGATCGGTAATCTGGAAAAAGACAACCGTATCAATCCGCATCGTAACATTATCCTTCGTGATTACCGGCTGCGGCGGAAAGTCCACAACCTGCTCCTTCAAAGTTACTTTTCTTGCCACACGCTCAATAAACGGCAGCTTAAAATGGACACCTGTTCCCCAGGTATCGCGATAAGCCCCCAGTCTTTCCAGGACAATCGCCGTCGCCTGCGGCACAATCTTGATACAAGATGCCGCAATAAAAAGTGCAAGAATAAATAAAATAATAATTAATACTGGCATATCCTATTCCTCCGTTATTTTATTTACAATCAGTTTCACGCCATCTACCCTGCTTACCTTCACAACTTCATCCTGGTGCAGAATCAGAGATTCGTTCCCGCTTCTCGCCTTCCAGTCTACTCCGCTTATGAGCACTCTTCCGGTACCCTTCAGGTTATCCACCGTCTCCGTCACGACTGCATGTTTTCCAATCAAGCTGTCCACATTCGTGCGCTCAATCTTCTGATTCATAAATTTTGCAGCAGCCGGCCTCGTAAAGATCAAAAGAAGCGTAGAAATCACAAGAAACACACCAATCTGCAGCATCAGCGGTCCTCCTGCCAGTGCCACAAAAAATGCCGCCAACGCACCTCCTGCAAACCAGATCGTGGTAAGCCCCATCGTGACTGCCTCAATCACCAGCAAAAGCACGACTGCACCAAGCCAATATACAGGTATCATCTCATCACTCCCTTCCAGATTCATTTTGTAAATGCATGGTATCTGTATGCTTATCATACTATACAAACACTGGTTTGTCTATGCATTTCGTCTCTGTCTGGACGCTTCATAAGTGAGAATTCCACAGGCCATCGCCGCATTCAAAGACTCGACTTTTCCAGCCATCGGAATGCGAATCAGACACTCGGACATTTCCGATAATTCTTCGCTCAGGCCATTGCCCTCATTGCCGATGAGAAACGCCGTTTTTCCCCGATAATTCTCCTGATCATAGAAATTTTTTCCTTTCAGATGAGCCGCATAAGTACAAATCTGCTCCTCTTTTAATTTTTCCATTAATTTCGTCATATTATCCAGGTACAAAAACGGCATCCGGTAAATGGAACCCATCGTGGAGCGAATCGTCTTTGGATTAAAAATATCCACACATCCTTTGCTCAGAAGAATTCCATCAACTCCCGCGCCCTCACTCGTGCGCAAAATCGTTCCAAGATTTCCGGGATCCTGCAAATCTTCCAATACCACCAGAAGCGGTGCGTCGCCTCCTGCAATATCCTTCCATTCGTAATGCGGCTGACGAAGCACGGTCAGAATGCCCTGCGGTGTCATCGTATCGCTCATCTGACGAAACACAGCATCCGCCACCACCTCATGGGGAACTGACTCAAGCTCCTGTTTCCAGCTGCCCTCTTCATACAGACTCTCCCGAATGTAGACTTTTGAAATCCAATCTTTCGGAGCTTCCCGAAACATTTTGATTCCTTCTACCACAAAAAGCCCTTGTTTGCTTCTTGCTTTTCCCTTTGTATTTAACTGTATGACATTTTTTACCTGCGCATTACTGCTGCTCGTAATCATAATTTTCTCCCTTATTTGCGAATTGGTGATATAAAATTACCCTGGCAGAACCAGGGTAATCAATCATATTTCTTTATTTTTTATTTTGAGTAGTTATGTGACAAGGATGCACAAACTTCAACCTGATAATCAGGAACATCTTTCTGCATTGCCAGTGCCTCGTCAATGTCGAAATCTACGAAATCGCCATGTTTGTAGCCGACAACTCGTTTTGACTTTCCTGCAACAAGAAGGTCAACTGCTTTTGCACCCATAATAGAAGCGTACACACGGTCCTTACATGTCGGGCTTCCTCCACGCTGCATGTGTCCAAGAATGGTTGCACGTGTCTCAATACCGGTTGCAGCTTCGATTCTCTTAGCCATAGCCTCAGAATGTCCGATACCCTCTGCATTAATGATGATATGATGCTTTTTGCCTTTTTTACGGTTTTCAATGATGTTGTTGATGATCTTCTGCTCATCATAATCATAGCGCTCCGGAAGAAGCACATCCTCCGCACCGTTTGCAATACCGCACCACAATGCAATATAGCCGGCATTTCGGCCCATAACCTCGATGATACTGCATCTTTCATGAGATGTGGAAGTATCACGAACCTTATCAATTGCCTCCATCGCAGTATTTACTGCTGTATCAAATCCAATGGTGTATTCGGTACAGGCAATATCCAAATCGATTGTTCCCGGAATACCAATGGTATTGATACCCAGGTTTGCCAGCTTCTGTGCACCTGCAAAGGAGCCGTCTCCACCGATTACAACGAGACCTTCAATTCCATGTTTTCTGCAGACCTCAGCACCTCTTTGCTGTCCCTCTGGAGTGCGGAACTCAGCACAGCGTGCTGTATACAAAACAGTACCACCGCGTTCGATGGTATCGGACACGTCTCTTGCAGTCATATCAACGATTTCTTCGTTGAGAAGTCCGTTGTATCCTTTGTAGATTCCTTTTACGTTCAGACCGCTGCTTAATCCGCGACGTACAACCGCACGGATTGCGGCGTTCATTCCAGGTGCATCTCCACCACTGGTTAATACTCCAATTGTCTTAATCGCTTTTGTTGCCATAACTATTCCTCCGTCTAAAAAATCCGTTGTCCTTTTCTTCCAATCCTTCTAATCGTGTTCATTCTAATGCATTTTCCAGAGTTTTTCAATACTCTTTTCAACAACTTTTATGTTATTTTGCCCATATTTTTCCTGCATTTTTACTAATATTGACGAATCAATACCGATATTGCGACTGGAAGGAAGTCGTTTCATCACTTTATCACGTTGAATATAGATTACCACACTGTCGTTTCCTTCGCAATCCTTTAAATCTTCCAGCAGTTCCATTTCTCTCTGGTGATATGCCTGCTTTGTCTCAAACTGAATCCACAGTTCTCTGGGCACCTGTGTAAAAGAAAGAATCTGCTCACAGATCATCTTGCTGGCACGCTCATCCTCGGCAGCCACACGCCCCCGGATAAAAACTTTGCTCTCCTCATCCATCAAAAGATGATTTTTTTCATAATCTCTTGGAAATACGATAATCTCCACCGTTCCCACCAGATCTTCCAGCGTCAGAAATGCCATGACTTTGTTGTTTTTCGTATATTTGACCGTCTTCTCTGTGATAATGCCACCGACTACAACCGACTGCCCGTCGCGCACTCTGGCCGCGCCGATTTCATCATCCGGCTGAAAATCCGAAGTAATGGCAGTAATATTTTTCTCCATCATGGCTGTATAATTTTCCAGCGGATGGCCGCTGATATACACGCCAAGCACTTCCTTTTCAAAGGCAAGCAGCGCCTCTTTGTCGTACTCCGGCACATCCGGAAGACTGATTTCAAAAGCCTTTTTGTCTTCCTCTCCCACGATGTCAAACAGCGTCATCTGTCCTGCCATGGCATTTTTTCTCTCCTGCACAACACTGTCTACAATCCGTGGATAAACCATCATCTTCTGATGTCGGTTGCCCTCGAGGCAGTCAAACGCACCTGCTTTGATAAAATTCTCAATCGCACGTTTGTTTATCTCTCTGCCCGTCATCCGCGTCACAAAATCTTTCATATTCTGAAAAATTCCGCCTGCTTTTCGTTCCTCCACAATCGCACGAATGACTGGTTTTCCAACGCTCTTAATCGCCGAAAGGCCATAGCGGATGCTGTTTCCATCCACAGAAAATGCACCTTCCCCGCAATTGATATCGGGCGGCAAAATCTGAATTCCCATCTTTCGACAGCTTAAAATATATTCGGATACCTTTGAAGGATTATCAATCACAGAAGTCATTAACGCTGCCATAAATTCTACCGGATAGTAATATTTCAGATACGCCGTCTGATACGATACTACCGCATAGGCAGCCGCGTGAGATTTGTTGAAGGCATACTTTGCAAAATCGATCATATCGTCGTAGATTTTGTTTGCCACCTTTTCCTCAATCCCGTTAACAATACAGCCCGGCACACCTTCTGCCTCATTTCCGTATACGAAGTTCTGCCGTTCTTTCTCCATGACAGAAGCCTTCTTCTTGGACATCGCTCTTCGCACCAGATCGCTTCGTCCAAGTGTGTAGCCAGCCAGAGAACGCACGATCTGCATGACCTGCTCCTGATATACGATACAGCCATAGGTCGGCTTTAAAATGCTCTCCAGCTGAGGACAGTCGTATGTGATTGTCTCCGGATGATTTTTTCCCCGGATATACTGCGGAATAAAATCCATCGGCCCCGGACGATACAGGGAAATACCGGCAATGATATCCTCGAGACTCTGCGGTTTTAATTCCTTCATGAAGTTTTTCATACCCGGACTTTCAATCTGAAATATACCATCTGTCTTTCCCGTTCCGATAGAATCCAGTACCTTTTTATCATCGTAATCGATTTTGTCCATGTCCAGCCGGATTCCCGTATCTTTTTCGATCAGATGCACCGCATTCTGAATCACGGTCAGCGTGCGAAGCCCCAGAAAATCCATTTTCAAAAGTCCCAGTTCTTCCAGCGTTGTCATCGTAAACTGTGTCGTGATCGTTCCATCCGAAGCGCGCGACAGCGGCACATATTCGTCTACATCCTTCTGGCTGATTACGACTCCGGCTGCGTGCATGGACGTATGACGCGGAAGTCCCTCAAGACGTTTGGCCATATCAATCAAATGATGAATCTGTTCGTCCTGTGCGTACACTCTTGCAAGCTCAGGATTCATCTTGAGTGCCTTATCAATCGTAATATTCAGTTCATTCGGAATCATCTTGGCAATCGTATCGACCTGCGCATATGGCAGATCCATCACACGTCCCACATCACGGATGACGCCTCGTGCCGCCAGCGTACCGAACGTTACAATCTGCACCACGCGGTCTTTTCCGTATTTTCTCACTACATAATCAATGACTTCCTGCCTTCGTTCAAAGCAAAAGTCAATATCAATATCCGGCATGGATACACGCTCCGGATTCAGAAAACGCTCAAAAAGCAGATCATACTTGATCGGATCGAGTTTCGTGATTCCAAGCGTATAGGAAACCAGGCTTCCGGCCGCAGAACCTCTTCCGGGTCCAACCATGATATCATGATCACGGGCATACTTGATAAAATCCCAGACAATCAGGAAATAATCCACATATCCCATATTTTGAATTGTATTCAGCTCATAGGTAAGACGTTCTTTCAATTCCTCTGTCACCGGCTGATAACGTTCCTGCAATCCTTCAAAACACAGTTTGTTCAGATACTCCCACGCGGTATAGCCCTCCGGCACATCGTATCTTGGCAGTTTGGTCACACCAAATTCAATCTCCACATTGCAGCGCATCGCGATTTTGTGGGTGTTTTCCAATGCTTCCAAAGCATATGGAAATAATTCTGCCATCTCCTGCGGAGATTTCACAAAATACTGACCGCCCTCATAGCGCATCCTGTCTTCATCTGCCAGTTTTTTTCCTGTCTGCAGACACAACAGGATATCATGGGACTCGACGTCATCCTGATACGTGTAATGCACATCATTTGTCGCTACCATCGGGATGCCCGTCTCTTCGTGGAGGCGCATCAGCTGCTGATTGACCATCTGCTGCTGCGCAATGCCGTGATCCTGCAATTCCAGAAAGAAATTGTTTTCACCAAAGATTTCCTGATAACGAAGGGCGGCTTCTTTGGCATCTTCATACATGCTTCTCGTCAGATACCTGGCAACCTCACCCGCAAGGCAGGCACTTAAGGCAATGATGCCCTCGTGATACTGTCTCAAAAGCTCCAGATCCACACGCGGCTTATAATAGTATCCCTCAACAAAGCCTTTTGATACGATTTTCATCAGATTCGCATAACCCTGGTTGTTTTCCGCCAGAAGAACCAGATGATAATAGCGCCCGGAAGAAGAACCGCCTGCTTCTTTGTCAAAACGAGATCCCGGGGCGACATATACCTCACAGCCAAGAATCGGACGGATTCCCGCCTCTTTTGCCGCCCGATAAAAATCAATGCAGCCATACATGACTCCATGGTCCGTTATGGCCGCACTGTCCATCCCAAGTTCTTTCACTCTGGCTACATATTCTTTAATCTTATTCGAACCGTCCAACAGACTGTACTCTGTGTGGACGTGCAAATGTGTGAAATCCATCCCCTATCTCCTTCGTATCTTATGGTCTCTGATTTCTACCTTTCCTTCTTTTAACAAATGACCGATGGCTCTTTTGAATGCAGCCTTGCTCAGTCCAAACTCACGCTTAATAATCTCTGGTGATACCTTATCATCAAACGGCAGAACGCCTGCATATTCGTCAATCACACCAAGCACCATCTCTGCATCCTCATGAATCTGGAGATACGCCTTCTGCTTGCTGCTCAAGTTCAGTTTTCCATCCTCCTTGACTTCTGTCACGCGAAATTCCATCACATCACCGACTTTGTAATTTCCCTGCGCCTCTCTGGCCGGAACAAGTCCGGAATACTGATTGTCGACCGCAACAAACACCCCAAAACGCTCACTGATCTCATAAATTCTTCCTTTGACCATATCACCGATCTGATACGGAGAATTCGTCTTCAGATAGTGATAGACCTTCATTGTCGCACAGAGACGTTTGCTCTTGTCCACATAAAGTGCCACAAGACAGTCATCTCCCTCACGAACTTTGCACGTCTGCTCCCTGTAGGGAAGGAGCAGGTCTTTTTCCAGTCCCCAGCTTAAGAAAGCACCGATTTTTCCCACCTGTGCCACCGGCAGAAGTGCAGTCTGATGCAGTGTAACCGCCGGCTGATGCGTTGTGGCAATCAGTCTATCCTGCGAATCTTTATACAAAAACACTTTAATCTTATCGCCTGTCTGAACACCGTCAGGCACCTGTTTTCTCGGAAGCAGCACACGCTCTTCCATTCTGGCCTGTACACTCTCACCGAGATACACGCCAAACTCTACTTTTTTCACAACAGTCAGTTCCTGCTGTCTTCCTAATTCCATCATATAGTTTCTCCTTCTCGTGAAAATTCAACAACTGTATACGGCTCCAGATTCTCCTTACACAATGCCACGGTGTATGTGTTTTCTTCCACGTAAACCAAAGGCACAATGATATCACCAAGAACTGCCTGTTTCTTGTACTCGGCACGCATCTGCCCGATCTGAAAATCCGAAGGAACATATTCCTGAGCCATCTGTATGTACTTTCCATTATTCACATGGTGATTCGTATCAAGATGATGGCTTTGCACGGAAAATGATTTGCGTCTCATACTTGCAGCAGGAACAGAAATTTTTCTGTCTGCGTAGATCATCGGAAGCGGTGCATCCAGTGTATAGCCATCGATATATTTTTTTGTGATCATCGTCGGTCTTTTCTTATTCAGATCCATAAAAACCCAAAGCGAATTCGCATAAGCCAGTGTCTCTCCGTTATAAGATTTCATCGTAAAATTACGACTTCCCATGAATCCCTTAAATGCATAGGGCCATGTGGAAATCTCAATGTTTTCTCCCAGAGCCGGATAACGTTTCACCACAATCTGCCAGGAAGACAGCACCCAGCCCTTACAGTCTCTCTTCAAAGCTCGAAGCCCAAGTCCAATATCTTCTGAATGGAAGGTACTGCAGTCCTGAAAATAGTTAACGATTCCATTCAGTGTCATACGCTCGTCTTCTCCAACCTCACTGTAGCGGACACGACTGTAAAAAGAATAACTCATAATGTTTCCCCCGCTTTAACAAACTTTCTGCATTTCTATACGAAAAAATTTCTATCACAAATTTTATCATATGTTTCGCATACAAAGAAAGGGCTTTGCAGTAATCTGCAATGCCCTTCTCTCTAGCTGGGCTACAAGGATTCGAACCTTGAAATGACGGAGTCAGAGTCCGTTGCCTTACCGTTTGGCGATAGCCCAATGTCACAACACAATGTATTATATTACAGGTCTTAGAAAAAAGCAAGTACTTTTTTGAATTTTTTTAAATTTTTTTTCATTTCCATTTGTTCCTGCTTTTTGCTGCCTCTTAAAAGATATTAACAGCAAAATCTAAATTCGTCAAGTATTATTTTACATTGATTCGCAATGATGGTATAATACTAGCAACAGATATTACCCGTAATTACATTTTTTTAAGAGAAGGAGAACTTATGAGAGCCAACAACCTTACCCTGCTGACTGATTTTTATGAATTAACCATGATGCAGGGTTACTTCAAAAACCACTCAAATCAAACGGTTATTTTCGACGTATTCTACAGAGATAACCCCTGTAATGGAAGCTATGCCATCACAGCCGGACTGGAACAGATGATAGAATACATCGAGAATCTGCGCTTCTCTGAAGCAGACGTGGAATACCTGCGCAGCCTCAATATGTTTGACGAAGATTTCCTGGATTACTTGAGCAACTTCCGTTTTTCAGGAGATATCTATGCCATTCCGGAGGGAACTGTCGTATTTCCAAGAGAACCGCTTGTAAAAATCATTGCACCTGCAATGGAGGCACAGCTGGTAGAAACCGCAATTTTAAATATCATCAATCACCAGAGTCTGATTGCCACCAAAGCCTCCCGCGTCTGCTACGCAGCCCGCGGTGACGGAGTTATGGAGTTCGGACTTCGCCGCGCACAGGGACCGGATGCCGGAATCTTTGGTGCCCGTGCAGCTATGATCGGCGGATGCATCGGAACTTCCAACGTGCTGACCGGCCAGATGTTTGACGTACCGGTCCTGGGCACCCATGCACATAGCTGGATTATGAGCTTCCCGGATGAGTACACGGCCTTCAAAACCTATGCGCGCCTCTATCCGGATGCCTGCATTCTTCTCGTGGACACCTATGACACCTTAAATTCCGGTGTGCCAAATGCCATCCGTGTATTTGAGGAGATGCGTGAAGAGGGTGTGCACCTGAGCAAATACGGAATCCGCCTTGACAGCGGTGACCTTGCTTACTTATCAAAGAAAGCACATAAGATGCTGTGTGCCGCCGGATTTGACGATGCTGTCATCTCCGCTTCCAGTGATCTGGACGAATACCTCATTGACAGCCTGAAAACACAGGATGCCAGGATCAATTCCTGGGGTGTCGGAACCAACCTGATCACTTCCAAAGGACATCCTGCCTTCGGCGGCGTTTATAAACTGGCTGCCATCAAAGACGAAGCAACCGGCCAATTCATTCCAAAGATCAAGCTGTCCGAAAACACAGAAAAAGTTACAAATCCGGGTGACAAGACGATTTACCGTATTTACAGCAAATCCTCCGGCAAGATTAAAGCCGATTTGATCTGTCTGGCCGATGAAAAATTTGATGAGAACGAAAATATAGTCATCTTCGATCCGATCGATACCTGGAAAAAGACAAGAATTCTCGGCGGTACTTACACAATGAGAGAACTTCTGATTCCGATTTTCAAAAATGGAGAATGTGTATACACCGATCGTCCTTCTGTTATGGAGCTGCGTGAAATCTGTCAGAAGGAACTGAACACTCTGTGGGACGAATCCAGACGTCTGGTAAATCCTCATGAGGTTTATGTGGATCTTTCCCAGAAATTATTCAATCTGAAGTCAGAACTTCTGGATGAAATCGCAGAGGAATCTCTGAAAGAATAAGCATATCTGTCTCCTCTCTGTCATATGATAAATCATGCATCATAGACGGAGAGGAGGCTTTTTATGCTGTCTTACACACTACTCGTCAATCGTGAACACCCGCTCGAACCGGATTACATACCGGATGACCTGGTGTATGTCGACATTCCCTTCCACGCCCCGCACGACTCACCAAAGCGCATGCTGCGAAGACAGGCTGCCAAAGCTGTCCAGGAGTTGTTTCATCGCTCCATAGAAATGAAAGTCAATCTCATCGGCATCTCCGGTTATCGCTCGTATCAGCGCCAGCAGCAGCTTCATACAGGCAGTTCCTATGTCGCACCGGCAGGTGCCAGTGAACATCAAAGCGGACTGGCTCTGGATGTTTCCTGTCCTGCTGTCTCTTTAGAACTGACAGAGGAATTTGCGCACACGCCGGAAGGAAAATTTCTGCATGACTATGCCCCTTTGTACGGCTTCATTCTCCGCTATCCCCAGGGGAAAGAAAAAATAACCGGATATGCTTACGAGCCCTGGCATATCCGGTATGTGACAAAATCTCTCGCCCTCTATCTCTCCCTTACGGGAATGACTTTAGAAGAGTATCATGCAATTTAATTATTGTTCCATCTGCCGCCCCAAAAATCCGGCCGCTGTCTGGACCAGCTTTTGTTCTGCTTCTCCCATTCGGTTCTTTTCTCCCCGCCCGAGCAGCGCAACCGCCCCAATGGCATCGCCCGCGCAGATAATCGGACAGATTACCTGCGCTGTTAATTCTTCCTGCTGATTTTCAATCATCGGAATTTTTTTGCTGCTGGAAGCATCTGCACAGATTGTTTCGCGATTGGAAATCATCTGTTCCAGTTCCTGGCTGATTTCCTTTCCCATATATTCCTTAGCTGACTGACCTGAGACAGCGACTACCTGGTCATGATCCGTAATGCAGGCAAGCATTCCCGTCGTCTGTGCCAGTGCCTCGGCATACTCTTTTGCAAAAATACTCAGTTCCCCGATTGGGGAATATTTCTTCAGAATAATTTCCCCTTCTCTGTCTGTAAAAATTTCCAGTGGTGTACCTTCCTTAATCCGCAGCGTTCTTCTTATCTCCTTGGGAATGACTACCCTCCCCAGATCATCGATTCTTCTCACGATTCCTGTAGCTTTCATATAAAAATTCCTCCATTTACTGTACTTTCCGTATCTGGAAATAGTATCTGTAAATGGAGGATTTTTATGCATTTAAGAAATTTTCAATTTCCTGCCAGGCTTCCCTTGCTTCTTTCATCTTCTTCATTCCCAGCTGGAACACATGAAACATCCCTTCGTAGACAGACAGCTGCACCTGACAGCCGGCCGCCTCCGCCTTTTTTGCAGCTTCCACACTGTCACTCAGCAGCATTTCAATACTGCCCACCTGAAACAACATCGGAGGAAGTCCCTCATAATTTCCAAACAATGGTGAAATATAAGGATTTTCCGGATCTCTGCCGCCATAATACGCATTGCTGTAAAGCATACTCTCAGTCGTATTCCCAAACAAAGGATCTTTCTCAAAATTCGTCCGATAAGATTCCCCGGAGGCAGTAAGGTCTGTCCACGGGGACATCAGCACCAGTTTCTTTGGAAGCGGTTCTTTGTGGTCGCGCAGATAGAGCGTAAGCGCAAGTGCAAGTCCGCCTCCGGCGGAATCACCTGCAACCACAATCTGCTCTCCCTTATATCCCTTTTCCAGAAGCCAGCGGTATGCGGCACAGGCATCTTCCAGCGCCGCAGGGAACGGATCTTCGGGAGCAACCCGATAATCGATGGACAATACGGAACGTTCTCCCTGCATTTTTGCATAAAGCACGGCAAAATCGCGATAAGCATTACGCATTTTTCCGATATAGCCGCCTCCATGAAGCTGCAAAACGATCTCACTGCCCTCCTGCGTTCCATGAGGAATCAACATCTCCATGGAAAACTTCGGCATCTGAACAGGCAGCAGCGAAAACTCCTTCGGACAATGCCATGCATGCTCCACTTCCACCACTTTTTTGCGGAACGTTCCATCCTGAATCAGCGGACCGATTCCATGCAGGGAAGTTGCCAGTGCAATCACATTTCTTGACACCATCGCAGCCAGGCTGATTTGTTCTTTTTCTTCTTTTCTTTTCTGTTTTTCCAAATGATCACTCCCATATCTTATGTGTTACTATAACTGTTTATATGTGAAATTTTCTCTTCAGTTCATTTTGAGCTTTTCTATCCCCGATGATCATCGTTCCGCTCCACAACAGCACAGACAATCCAAATGCCGTCCATGCCAGCACAATATGATGAAAAAAGCCTGTAAAATGCAGCACCACATCAATGATACTCAAAAAGACGGCCGCCAGCTGCATCAGCACATAATTCTGCCAGCTGGATGAATTGATTGCCATACAGATGACAATAGCCGCCACCAACCCATAAATCATGCAGGGCAATCCAAACTCCAGTGACCATCCCTTCCAGCCAAGTGAAACATCCATCAAAAGCAGCAATCCCATCACCACAAAAATCTGCAAATAAATCTTTCGGATATGTCCCTGCCTGCGGCTCAGCAGATCCCAGGAAGTTAAAATCAGATACGCAATAATTCCTCCCGTGATAGCTGACCAGTATTTTGGAAACGACGAAAAAGTAAGATAATTTACCAAAATCAAAGCAGCCTCCAGAACAAGCGACAAAAACAGCAGAATCCTTCCGGCCCTGCGGAATTTTCTCGTTTTCTGTTTCACATTCGGATAATTTCCCGTCTGCTCGTCCTCACTCTGTGCTTCCTCCGTCAGCACCGTATGACACAGAGGGCAGATCAATGTGTCATCTATGACTCTGACACCGCAGCGTTTACATTTATTCATTTACAATTCCTCCTCTGCTACTCTTCATACACACCATTTGTTTCAATTGCAACATCCAGACCATCCTCAGACAAACTTCGGAAAAATTCCTTCTGAACAGAAGTATCCTTCAAAAGAGAACTGAATGTGAAGACAAGCTCATCTCCATACGAGCTTACGGTTCCCTTCATATTCTGCCCCGTAGAAGGTGATAAAATCACCTGGAACCGACGGATATATGACCGATATTCTTCTTTTACCGCAAAACCACCCATGTTCGTAAGCGTTGTCGTTGTCCCCTTCGCACTGTTTAGATACACCAGTCTGATTGCCGGCTTTTTTAAGAAAAGCGGAACAGCGCGAAGCGCCAGATTCTTCTGGTTCGATACATTATAGGAAATCAGTTTTTCCAGATTTTCTTTTGTGATATGGCTTTTAAGCTCCCGCTGCACCAGTTTCATCACTTCTGCGCGCTCATAATGTTCCTTTTCCGGCAGAAAAGGGATACTCACCATCGCAAAAAAGTTACGGGTGGTCATTGATCCAAAAAACGGCCGAAGATTGACCGGAATGCAGAGCACAATGGGTTCCTTCGAAGAGTTTCCATGCAGATATCCCTTATAAATGCTGTATACATAAATACCGGACAGATATTCATTGATACTCATGGAAAGTTCTTTTGCCTTCTTCTTTACTTCTTTCAGAGACATGTATCCGTGAATGACACCAAGTTCTCCCCGCACCAGCTTTTCCCCTTTCATATGGACAGCCGGCGGTGCCTGGTAACCCTTCTTTGCACTTTTCTTATAATTTTTCAGGTAACTATCTTCCGTGTCCAGTGAGGTATCGTCCGAGAGCCGATCACTTGTCCCACTTGAAAGTTCCGGATAACGAAGCCTGAGATACTGATATGTCAGTTCACGCAGGAAATTGGCGGCTCCCATTCCATCCGCAAGCACATGAAACACTTCCAGATTAATTCGATTTTTATAATATGTCACCCGAAAAAGGTAATTCCTGTTCCCATGAGATTCAATAAAACGGCAGGGAAAATCATTCTCCTCCCGCACCACCGGAATTCCCCTCGTATTCGTCTCAAAATAGTACCAGAACATCCCTGTCCGCATGCGGACATTCATGCTGTCAAACCACGGCAAAACACGTTCCAGTGCTTCCTGAAGATGGTTTTGGCTGATTTCTTCTGTTAATGTGATACTGATTCTATATACATTTGTCATCGTTTCATTGGCAATAACCGGGAAAAGATTGGCTGTGTTATCCAGTTTTTCCCATCCAATTTCTTTTTTTCTGACCTTACTTTTCATATTTTCTTTCTTCCTTTCTGTTCACTATATTAACACAGGAAAAAAGATTTTCCTATAGAGAAACGATACTTCTCTTTACACATGCCGTATACTTTACGCTCCCTTCCACATACTATAAAGTATAAAAACGCATTCACAAACGCTTATCAAAAGGAGGCTTTTCTATGCCAGACAAGGATTATCGTGTATTTTATGACAATTATATGAAGACAAATGCCGCTACGGAAGCCACAGGACTCATCTACTGTGCAGCTGATTCCGGCGAAGAATGGAACGCTTATCGTGATATTTTTGATTTCGAGCCGATTTGCCATCATATCCCTGGTATTCTCACCGAAATAACAGAAGAAATAAAAAAAGATTAAAAAACAGTTGCATTTTTCAAATTCCGTGGTATAGTATTATAAAAAGTCACATATAGTTTTCAATACTACATGTAATAGTAAAACTTACTTGGAGGCGATTGCATATGAAACTAAAACTGAAAGATCCAGGAAGTGCCATTACCCACGGAATCGCAGCGCTTCTGGCCATAGTTGCCGCTGCACCCCTGCTGATCCGGGCAGCGCGTGAACCCGATCATCTTCACGTATTTGCCCTCGGCATATTTATTCTGACTATGATTTTCTTATATACAGCCAGTACCCTTTACCACTCGGTAGATTCTACTGAGAAGGTAAACCGAAGACTGCGCAAGCTCGATCACATGATGATTTCCATTATGATTGCAGGAAGCTACACACCAGTCTGCCTGATCGTACTGCACAACAAAACAGGATATGCACTGTGCGCCATCGTATGGATTGTGGCCATCGCAGGCGTTTTGCTCAAGGCCTTCTGGATCACCTGTCCCAAATGGGTATCCTCCGCACTGTACATCGGAATGGGATGGCTGTGCGTGCTGGCTTTTGTGCCGATCTTCCACCATCTTCCGCGTGCTGGCTTTGGATGGCTGCTTGCCGGAGGCATTATCTACACCATCGGCGGTGTCATTTACGGTTTAAAACTTCCTTTGTTCAATTCCAGACACAAGAACTTCGGTTCACATGAGATTTTTCATATTTTTGTGATGCTCGGAAGTGCGTGTCACTTTGTCGTGATGTACTTTTTTGTAGCACCCATGCCGATCTAAAACAACAAAACAGCCCAGTTCACTCCTCACAGGAATGAATCAGGCTGTTTTTCTGTGCTGCCGTCAATTGTTTGATGGCGTACTCTCTTCGCATCGCCTCTTCTTTCGTCAGAAATGCTTCGTAATACACCAGTTCCACCGGTCTGTGACTTTTCGTATATTTTGCTCCTTTTCCGGCATTGTGACTGGCCACACGCCTGTCCAGGTCATTCGTCCATCCCGTGTACAGACTCCCGTCTCTGCACCTTACCATATACGTATAACTGTACTTCATTTTCCCTCCCTGTAAACGTTCTATGTAAAAGGCCGCCGACAGTGCCTGCAGCCTTCCTATATGATCAAGCAATCGACAAACCTCGTATTTCACCCAAAAACATACAGAAAGTAATTTTTTCGATTGCATTTTTTCGGTCTGCCGTATACTTTATTATACGCCAGCCATCCTTATCTGTGAATGAAAACGTTACTGTTCACTCCGTTCACAGTAACATCAAAGCTTATGGAAGATACGTGATCGGATCAATGGGAGTTCCATCCTTACTCATCGCAAAATATAAGTTTGTGCCTTCCACACTGTAATATTTCGTCGGCTGTGCAACATATCCAAGAATTGTCGATTGTCCAACCGTCTGTCCTTCCTGCACAAGGACATTTTCAAGCTGCCCGTAAGAGGCACGATATCCATTGCCCATGTCAAGCGTAACCGTCGTGCCTGTCTCCGCATCCTCACGAACCGATTCTACCATGCCATTGGCTGCTGCAAGTACCTCCGAACCTTCTGCGGCAGAAATCACAATTCCCGGACTATATTTATAAACATCCAGTGTCGGATGATAAATCGTCTGATCCATGCTGTAATCCAGCAGCACATCCCCGGACAGCGGCCAGATCATCAGCGTGTCTTCCGTAAAATCTACCACTGGAATCGCCGCTGCTGCCGGTTCCTGTTCCATCTCTACTGACTCTTGCTGCGTTTTTGCTTCTGCTGTTTCCCACTCTGCAGTTTCACTATCCTCCTGTGCCAGTTCCTCTGATGAAGAATCCATCTGTGCATCTTCGCTCATTTCCGCTTCCACCTGTGACGTATCCGCATCCACCATAGGTTCCTCTTCTTCCTCAGAAAGCTTTGCCTGCTCTTCCTCCCACTGTGTTTCTTTTTGCTGCGCCAGTTCCTTTTGTTTTCTTCCCTCGCTGCCGGACTGGTAAACGGCAATTCCCAATGCCACGATCACCGCCAAAAGTGCCCCATTCACAACAATTCGTATGGTTCTTTCTTTTCTCGTCATATTCTTTCACCTCTGCTTTTATCAATTTCCTGTATTGGTAGCATTGCCAGAATACACGAGTCTATTCAGTGAATTTCCATCGCCGGAAAATAATATGTAAGAATTTCTATGTAATTTTTTCCTTCTTTTGCCATCACACTGGCTCCATACTGGCTCAATCCAAGCCCGTGCCCCGTTCCTTTGCACAAAATGCGAAGCTTTCCGTTTGTCTTTTTCACAGAAAATGAACTGGAAGGCAATTCCAGCTGCCTTCGCAGTTCTTCTCCGGACATCAGTTCTTCTCCCACACGGACTTCCATCACATAACCGCTGCTATCCTTGGATACAATTGAAATATTTTTCTGAAAATCTTCCGGATACTCAAACGTCTGCAGAAAATCTTCTGCATTTCGATCCAAAAAGCTTTCCACCGAAACGAGATACCCATAGGAACTGTCATGCAAAACTTCCTCACCACTTCGTGTATGCCCGCTGCTTACCTGATGATACGGAACACATCGTGCTTCATTTTTCCAGGTAAGAATCTCTCCAGCAGCCTGTGCAGCCTCCTGATAAATGCCATAATTTTTCAAAAATTTTTCCCTGGCTTCCCCGGCTGAATAATATACTTTCAGGTTTTGATACAGCTCTTTTCTTTGTTTCTCATCTTCTCTCACTGCTTCGTAATTTGTTCTCGCCAGAACTGTCTGTGCCTTTATCGCCTCAGCAGGAGCCTGCTCACTGATCTGCGCCCCGACGGCCAGCAAAACATACCGGTCACAGACAGTCCGGAAATTTTCAAAGCACTGTGCTCCCGACAACGCCAATACTGCAAGAAAAGGAAGAACCAGAGACATTGCGTAGAGATACACAAGAAACACCACAAATTTCTTCATGATTCCCATCATTTTTCTCTTTCAGAATAATCTATGTAAAAACAAGCCTTTTCTATGCATTTTTCTTTTCTCATATATACAGCTTTCGCATAAATATGATATAATATCATGAGATATTCTATTACGCAGCTGATTTCTACATGAATTGTGGAAATCAGACACTATAATCTGTAATATTGGAGGAAGAAATGAATATAATCATTGTTGGCTGCGGCAAGGTTGGAAGCACGCTGACCGAGCAGCTGAGTAAAGAAGATAACAGTATCTGTGTCATTGATCAGAATTCCGATGTTGTCCACTATCTGACATCTGAATACGATGTCATGGGAATGGTTGGAAATGGTTCCAGCTACAGCGTTCTTGCTGAAGCCGGAATCGAAGACGCAGACCTGCTCATCGCCGTAACAGAATCTGACGAACTCAACCTCTTGTGCTGTGTTATTGCAAGAAAAGCAGGAAAATGTCAGACAATCGCCCGTGTACGTAACCCGGTATACAGCGAGGAGCGAAAATTTCTCCAGCAGGAACTGGGACTTTCCATGATCATCAATCCGGAATTTACCGCGGCAGTTGAGATTTCGCACCTGCTTTGTTTTCCCAATGCACTGGGTATTGATACCTTCTCAAGAGGAAGGGCGGAAATGCTTCGTTTCCGCATTCCGCAGAACAGTATCCTGCATAATCTGGCACTGAAAGATTTTTCTTCTACCTTTCATTGCGATGTCCTGATCTGCGCTGTTGACCGTGATAATCAGGTCTATATTCCTTCTGGTGATTTTGTTTTGAAATCAGGAGATATTATTTCTATTATCTCTGCCAGACAAAATGCAGTTGAATTTTTCCGCAAAATCCGCATCAAAACCACACAGGTCAAAAATACCATGATCATCGGTGGCGGCAAGATTGCGATCTACCTGACAAAAATCCTTACAAAACTTGGTATTTCTGTCAAAATCATTGAACAGGATTTAAAACGCTGTGAAATACTCAGCGAAGCGCTTCCAGATGCCACGATCATTCATGGAGACGGCAGCAAAGAAAATGTGCTGATGGAAGAGCGCATTGACCAGATGGATTCCTTCATTGCCATGACAAATTTTGACGAAGAGAATATTCTGCTTTCTCTTTTTGCCAAGAAAAAAGTCCGAAGCAAGGTTGTCACCAAAATCAATCGCCTGCAGCTGAATGAGGTCATCCATAATCTGGATCTGGACAGCGTTGTTTATCCAAAACACCTGACGGCCCATCGTATCCTGCAGTATGTGCGTGCGACGAAAAATTCCATTGGAAGCAACGTCCAAACCTTATACCGCATGTATGACGATCGTGTAGAAGCTCTGGAATTTAACATTCACGAAAACCCGAGACTTACCGGAATTCCTCTTGCAAAGCTGAATTTAAAATCAGATCTGCTGATCTGCTGTATTACCCGCGATGACAAGGTCATCATCCCCGGCGGTCAGGATAAGATTCTCCCGGGAGATACTGTTATCGTTGTAACCACAAGACTGGGACTTCAGGATGCCCAGGATATCATTCAAAATTAGGAAAGTAGTAGTTATGAATTACGCAATTATACGATATATACTCGGTGTAGTTTTAAAGTTTGAAGCGCTGTTTCTGTGTCTTCCTGCTGCAGTAGGATTTATCTACCAGGAGAAAACGGTTTTTTCTTTTTTAATCTCTATCCTGCTGTGCCTCGCTGTCGGAGTTGCATTAAGCTGGAAAAAGCCTGAAAACTCTGTTTTTTATGCTTCCGAAGGTTTTGCAGCCGTATCACTGAGCTGGATCGTACTGAGTATTTTTGGTGCGCTTCCATTTTGTATCAGCAGAGAGATTCCTTCTTTTACGGATGCACTGTTTGAAACCATCTCCGGTTTTACAACAACAGGAGCCAGTATCTTAAATAATGTCGAAGCGCTGTCCCATTGCACCTTGTTCTGGAGAAGTTTCACACACTGGATTGGCGGTATGGGAGTTCTGGTATTTATACTGGCAGTCTTTCCCATGAGCGGCGGCTACCATATGTACCTGATGAAAGCAGAAAGCCCCGGACCTTCTGTAGAAAAACTGGTTCCCAAGGTAAAAAATACCGCTATGATTTTATATGGCATTTACACTGCCATGACGCTGCTTGAAATCATTCTTCTGTTTGCCACAGGTATGCCGCTGTTTGATTCACTCACACTGTCCTTCGGTACGGCTGGTACCGGCGGATTCGGTATCCGAAACGACAGCATCGGCGGATATGCCCCGCACCTGCAGGTGATTATTACTGTCTTTATGATTTTATTTGGAGTCAACTTTAACGTATATTACTTGATGTTATGCAAGAAATTTCGACAGGTCTTTCACTCTCAGGAAGTGCTCACTTACCTTGGCATCATTCTGGCAAGCGGTTTGATCATTGCCTTCAATATACGCCATATATTCCCGAATCCTCCGGAAGCTCTGCGCCACGCATTTTTCCAGGTAGGTTCCATTATCACCACTACAGGATACGGCACCACAGACTTCAACGTCTGGCCGCAGATTTCCAAAACACTGCTGGTTATGCTGATGTTTATCGGTGCCTGCGCCGGAAGTACCGGAGGCGGAATCAAAGTATCACGAATCATTATTATGCTCAAAAGTGTCATCAAAGAGCTGTTTACCATTGTTCACCCAAGAGCTGTAAGAAAAATTAAAATGGACGGACGCAGCGTTGAACACGATACGCTTCGCGCAGTCAATGTATTTGTGGTGGCATATGCCTTCATTTTCTTCTTCTCTCTGCTGGCAATCGCGTGGGATAATTTTGATTTCACAACCAACTTTACGGCTGTGGCAGCTACGCTGAATAACATCGGTCCCGGTCTGGAGAAGGTTGGTCCTACTGCCAACTTTGCATCTTTTTCTCCATTTTCCAAGTACGTACTGATGTTTGATATGCTGACCGGTCGTCTGGAAATCTTCCCGATGCTCATACTGCTTTCTCCAGTGACCTGGAAACGCAGATAAAAATCAACCCTTTGCCCATGGAAATTCTTTTTCCAGCAGCAAAGGGTTTTTTATCAGGAAATCAATTCATACTGCAGCATCTCATAATGCAACTTGCTTCCCTCCATAATTTCCGGCGGCAGAAGTGCTCTCGCCACCAGCTTATACGGTTCTTCCGGCTTGTCCAGTCTCTGAAGATGTGCGTAATCGCCGTCAATCTGAATAACTTTATAATCACATACCAGCAATTCCATCCTGTGTTCCTCCTCTTTTTTGACTCTATTTTATACGATAAAAAAACAGTTGACAAGCATAATTGCGTTCGATATAATCTAGGGAAACTGAACAGGCAATGAACTTCACACGAAGTCATGGTGCCGGGCCGAATTTTCGGCAGCAGATGAAAGAGCGGACATCTGTGGGACAGTAACATGTTTCACAGGTGTTTTTTTATGCCTTGTGAACATGCAATTTTACTTTAAAAAGCCATAAGATAATAAAAAATGGAGGTTATTTTATGACAGAACAAAAAATTGTAAACAGGCTTTCAACAGTAGGGATCTTCGGCAATATCCTTTTGACAACGTTCAAACTGATTGCCGGAATCGTGGGACACTCCGGCGCAATGATTTCTGACGCGATTCATTCTCTGTCCGATGTCTTTGCCACACTGATTGCGTTTCTCGGCGTCAAGATGTCGCAGAAAAAAGCCGACAAGGCACACCCCTATGGACATGAGCGCCTCGAATGCGTGGCTTCCATGATTCTTGCAGCCATCCTGCTCTTTACCGGTCTCGGAATCGGAGCGACAGGACTGCAAAAGATTACAGCAGGCAATTATGATCAGCTTGCGATTCCAGGTGTCATTGCACTCACAGCAGCAGTCGTTTCTATTGTAGTCAAAGAAGCCATGTTCTGGTATACGCGCCATTATGCGAAAATACTAAACTCTGCTGCCTTTATGGCTGACGCATGGCATCACAGATCGGATGCACTCTCTTCCATCGGCTCCCTGATCGGTATTGCAGGCGCCATGCTTGGATTTCCGGTTCTGGATCCGATCGCCAGCGTTGTCATCTGTATCTTTATTCTGAAAGTAGCGTATGATATTTTCCGGGATGCCCTGAATAAAATGCTCGATACCTCGTGCAGCGAAGAGTACGAAAATAAAATCAGCAATTATATTGCCCAGCAACCGGGAGTTGTCCATCTGGATATGCTTCGTACCAGAATGTTCGGCAACAAGGTCTACATAGACACGGAGATTTCTGTGGATGGAGATCTTCCACTTCGAGACGCTCATGACATTGCACAGCATGTACATGACAGTGTCGAACACAATTTTGACAACATCAAACACATTATGATTCACGTAAATCCCGCAAACGAATGATGAAAAGCCCCTGTCATCCAGTTTTCAAACACTCTGATGACAGGGGCTGCTTTTTTATTTATGAAATTCTATTGTATATTCTATCGTCTTTGATTCTCCTGCCGGAAGTACCTGCTCGCCTTCCTTCTCCTGCAAAGGACCCGCAAATCCATCGTTATCGGTACGACCATACCATGGCTCCAGACACACAAAATTTCCTTCCGGTTTTGACCAGATTCCGACATAAGGAAATCCCACACATTCCAAAGTCACGTAAGGCGTTTTATCCGGTTTGGAGATGCGCACTTTCTCAATCTGCGATTCCTCAAAGATCAGCGCATCCTTATCAAACAGATTTCTGGCAATCGGATAAAAACCGTTCTCCAGCTGCAGACGATACGTTCTCTCCCGCACAGCAAGCCCTGTAGATGGGTTTATAAGAATATACTCTACCGTGTCCTTTTGCGGAAATTCCAGATAATAGTCGGATCTGTCCTCTGTCTCTTTCGCCGGGGTCCGAAATCCAGGATGCCCGCCGATCGAATACAGCATCGCTTCACCGCCTTTATTTTTGATTTCCCACTGTACTTTCACCTTTCTTGGAGATGCAGAATCCAGAGAGTGTGTGACATACAGTTCAAAATCAAAAGGATAAATTTTTCTGGTATCCTCCGTCGCTTTCAGGCAGTGCGTCACAGACTGTCCATCCTCACTGACACAGCAAAACTCCATATCGCGTGCAAACCCGTGTTGAGTTTTCATCGCATACTCATTTCCTTTATAACGGTACCTACCACCTGCTGTCTTTCCAATGAAAGGAAACAGGATCGGTGCATGACGATTCCAGACAGCCGGATCGGCATCCCACATTCTCTCCGTTTCATTTTCCTTGTCAAACACACTGATTAATTCTGCACCGCTGTCAGCCACTGTAACCTTCAGCATCTCGTTTTCCAATACATGTACACTCATACTACATTCTCCTTTGTCTTGTGAAATATTGTTAGATATTTTTCTGGCAGATGTCCTGCAGACAACACTTATCACAATATGGTTTTGTTCGTGCTGTACAAACATCACGTCCATGATACACCAATCTGTGACAGAAGTCACTTCCTTCTTCCGGAGGAATGATCTCCCACAAAGCCATTTCGACTTTCTTCGGATCCTTAATTCCATCCACCAGACCGATTCGATTCGTCAGACGGATACAATGCGTATCTGTAACAATCGCAGGTTTTCCAAATACATCCCCCATGATCAGATTCGCACTTTTTCTTCCCACGCCCGGAAGCTTCAGCAAAGCCTTGAAATCATCCGGTACTTTTCCGCCGTACTCATCACGCAGCATCTTCATACATCCACTGATATCCCTGGCCTTACTTCTGCCAAGTCCGCAGGGACGCACAATCGCCTCAATATCTTCCACCTTTGCATCAGCGAGAGCTTCTGCACTCGGATACTTTTTATACAAATCTTCCACGACAACATTCACTCTGGCATCGGTACACTGAGCCGCAAGCCGAACACTTACCAAAAGCTTCCATGCCTCATCATAATCCAGCGTACATCCTGCATCGGGATATTCCTTCTTCAGACGCTCAATCACTTCCAGCGCCAATTCTTTTCTGGTCATACTGATTCCCCTTTGCTTTTTATTCCCTTTTACTTTATCACTTCAGGGCAATCAGGTAAAGCATTTTCTCAGGGCTGATCCTTAGCAAATTGCATGCCATAATCATACATCTTATAACACAGTCCCTCTGTGATCTTTTCAAAACATTCCAACATCATCTCAATATCCGGATCGTCATCGACTCCAAGCTTGTCATAGAGCCGGTCTTTCGCCTGGTAAAGCCGCTCAGAAAACTCATACAACTTTCCTTCTTCAAATTCATTATTCACACCCAAAGCTTTGTTTATGGCAGCTTCATCCTCCGTTAAAAATCCGTTCATTAACTCATATACCATTGTTTTAAATTCTTGGCTGTTCTTGTTCATAAGTGTCCCCTTTCTTTTTTGACTTCACGTGTAATTCTTTGTAACACTTAATTACAATATTACACTTATTCTCACTTAAAAATCAATATATTTACACATTATTTTCGTTAAACTTTTCGACGCTTTTCCACATTTATACTTTATTTTTACATATTTCTCTATCATCTGTCATTTTTCGACAGTATATCCGGACAAAAAATATACATTTTAAAAATTCAAGAAAAAAAGAGACAAAATCATTTACCTTTCCTGTAAATATCTTTCGTCTCTTTTTCTTATGTTATCTATTGCTACTTATTTCCAGACAGTATCTTCTATACCAATATCTTTTCCTTTGAAAACAGGATTGATTCCCTGTTTTCTCTGTTGCTCATAATTTTTCAGTGCTTTCATCGCAATCCCTCCAAGCAGGAAGATGGAAATAATATTGATGATGGCCATCACGCCCATGGTAATATCCGCAATGTTCCACATCAAAGAAAAATCTGCCTGCGCTCCCAGGAAAATTGCCACAATACAGGTCACACGGAATACATTCAGCAAAACCTTACTGTTTTTGATAAACAAAATATTCGACTCCGCATAGTAGTAATTTCCCACAAGACTGCTGAATGCAAACGCAAAAATAGAAAATGTAATAAAATGAATGCCCCATTTCCCCACATTTGCACTAATCGCAGCCTGTACGTAAGGAATGCCGTCTAACACGCCGCTTTTGCCCTCAATACCGGATACAAGCAGCATCATCGCTGTACTGGAACAGATCAGAAGCGTATCAATAAACACAGAGATTACCTGCACCAGTCCCTGTTTAACCGGATGCTCCACATCGGCAGACGCAGACGCATTCGGCGCACTTCCCATTCCAGCCTCATTAGAAAACAGACCTCTCTTAATTCCAATCACCACAGCACTTCCGGCCATACCGCCCGCCATCGCCTGAAAATCAAACGCATTTTCAAAAATCACAGCAAACACATGCGGCAGCTGTCCGATATGCATCACCATCGTTACCAGTCCGATCAGAATATAAATCGTCGCCATCACAGGAACGATCACAGAAGTAATAAAACCGATTCGGTGTACGCCTCCCCAGATGACCGCTGCTGTGGCCGCCGCCAGGATGATTCCGAGAATCATTGGAATATTCGTCTCAGAATAATTGGGAATATAGTACTCCAGTGAAGAAGACATGTTAAACGCCTGAAGCCCGTTAAATCCATACGCAAAACAGATAATCAGTGCGATGGAAAACAATACGCCCAGCCAGCGTTTGCCAAGTGCTTTTTGCATATAGTAAGAAGGACCGCCTCGAAACTGCCCATTCTCTTTTACCTTGTAAATCTGCGCCAATGTACTTTCCACAAAGGCAGATGCCCCGCCGATCACTGCCATCAGCCACATCCAGAACACCGCTCCGGATCCTCCGGCAGCAATTGCCGTCGCAATGCCTGCGATATTTCCGGTTCCCACACGGGACGCCGTAGAAATCATCAATGCCTGAAAAGAAGATACTTTTTTCTCACCGGTTTCACTCTCCGGAGCCTTTTCCAGCATGCATTTGATGCCATCCTTCAGCAGTCTCAGCTGCACTCCTTTTGTCCGTACCGTAAAGTACAAGCCAACTCCTACCAATAAAATCAGCAATATATAGGTATACATTGCATCATTGATTGCCGTCAATACTTGATTCATTTGTTTTCCCCCTAATGTTATTTAGTATAGACCAAACCAGACGTTCTATTCTTAACAAATTCCAAACTCTGGTTTCAATTGATTATACAGGAAAAACAACAGGAGTTCCACTGGATTTTCATGACAAACTCACAGAACTGTTTTTTGCTTACTTGTATCTTGCATCCATCCCCACTCATTGCTTTATCCTCAGATAACAATCTCAAGCCCTGTCTTCAACTGCTGTACACAATCTCCCAGTTCTTCGTGCAAAATCTCATAGGCGCGCTCTCCGGTACAATGACCGGTATAAATCTTCTCAATTCCTGTCCTGCGTACACGCTCTGCAAACGCCCGCACCTCATCGTCCGACATCTTAAACAGATGAAAGCCGCCAATCATGGCATAAATCTTTTTGTCCGGATACGTCTCCTGCACTTCCCGGATGATATTGTCGGCACCTCCATGAGAGCAGCTGTTGAACACAACCATCCCCTTATCCGTCTCAAACACAAGACTCTGCTCATGTGAAAAATCATCCGGACGCAGCCGTCCATTTCTTCTCACATAGAGATTCGCCTTTCGGGCGATTTCCGTAAAGTCACCGCCCTTATGAGGAATCAGACGCACGCCCTCACAGATTTCGTAATCACCTTTGGCGTATACGATACGATCATGATACTTCTCCAGAATTCCTTTTTTAATGCCTATGTATTTTGAAAAAATCCATTTCTTTCCATAGCAATTCTCCCCACATCCATCACGAAGATAAAACTTCGCCTTTGTATTCTTCTGGAAAAAAGCCTCCATACCGTCGGCATGATCGTAATGCGCATGAGACAGCACCGCATAATCTACCGTAGAAAGGTCGAGTTTTAACTTCTCTGCATTGCGGGAGAAGTTGGAGGAGGCTCCGGTGTCCAGGAGGATGGTCTTGCCGTTATATTGAATGAGAATGCTCAAGCCCCATTCCGGGGTGAGGTTGTTGGCGGGGATGTTGTCGATTAGAATTGTTGCTTGCATGATATTTTCCTTTCATCAAGTATAAATCTGAACTTCCGGCATTTTTCTCACCCAATGTCTTGAAAGCCATATAATATAAGGTTTTGGCCATAAATTGTATTGTTTTATCGAGTGATAAATATCACTCAAATTTAATATACAATTTTTTCAGAATCCCTTGTATTTATGCGGTATCTATCTTTTGAATGAGAAAAATCACTGGAAGTTAAGGATAAAATAATAATTCTTCCACTATGATTCTATTAACAGAAACATAAAGTATTACAGACACCATAACTCTCTTTAGATTCCATTATGATTCTATTGATATCTTTCAGAGCTAAATATCGAATATTTATTGTTTTAAAATAAAAATATTTCTTTATGTTTCCATTAATTTAGAATACACCATCATTTAATAATTCACAATGACTAAATTTATTCTGTTAGATTTTTACAATTAAAAATATCAAACACATTTTATATCTCACTATGATTCCATTAACTTTCCCGTAACTCTTACCAAAAAATATCCTTGCTTTATATTCCACTTTGCTTCCATTAATCCCCCCTGTATCTTGTTCTTCCATATTGAATATTCCGAATAAGCTTCCATCAGCTGTCCGGCGATATGGAAATCACTTTTTAGATTCGCTTTTGTGTATGCTGAATCATAATTTCTACAGGAATATTCGTAAAGGCTACTACGCACCGCAGATGCGGCAAGTTCTTGACAAATATTCCCATAGAAATGGAACCGCAATTAAGCACAAAAAGGCGATTTCCGAGTACCGGAACTCTGATTTCCAAATTTCCGGATTCACGATTTCGAGCCGCAGTTCTTCCGCAAACGTCCGTATTTTGAAATTTAGTAATACTGAAATGCCAGTGTTAATCAGTATTCTGAAAATTCTCCTACAGTAAAAAACGTAAAATTACGGAAGAACCCGAGCCGCAAGAATATTCACATATCTTCGTCCCTTTCTTTACATTCCACTTTGGTTCCATTAATACTCGTTCGTTAAATGCGTAGCGATTCATACAGGACTCTTTACATTCCACTTTGGTTCCATTAATACTCTATCACTTCTACACAAGGCTTTAGATAGTCATTCTTTACATTCCACTTTGGTTCCATTAATACGCCAGAGCTCGGAACCGTCTCTTGTATCCTCTCCCTCTTTACATTCCACTTTGGTTCCATTAATACATAGGCCCGTACGATCTGAGCAACTTCTTTTAAGCTGCTTTACATTCCACTTTGGTTCCATTAATACGTTGTGACTCATAAAAACATCTCTATTACCAAAGAACTTTACATTCCACTTTGGTTCCATTAATACTTATATAGGGGACGTTGAGCAGGAAAAATATTATGCTTTACATTCCACTTTGGTTCCATTAATACGTTAAAACCGCTCTGGTTAGTGATGATCTTCGACGCTTTACATTCCACTTTGGTTCCATTAATACCAACACACATAATTTCTGCGTATATCACACCTCTCTTTACATTCCACTTTGGTTCCATTAATACCGGGAACTGGATCGCAAAAGATGACGGCGTTTATACGCTTTACATTCCACTTTGGTTCCATTAATACAAAATACAAAGCAGGCAATCTATGAGAGAGATAACTTTACATTCCACTTTGGTTCCATTAATACCGTTCGGCAAGACGCTGCGTCTCAACCATGGAGTCACTTTACATTCCACTTTGGTTCCATTAATACGTAGTTCGGGTCGGTAGCATAACCGGCTTGATGGACTTTACATTCCACTTTGGTTCCATTAATACGCAAAGTCATTGCTGATATGTCCGGTGATAACAGACGCTTTACATTCCACTTTGGTTCCATTAATACATTGAGTGCAATGGACTGTGATTGCCATGTGAGCGTCTTTACATTCCACTTTGGTTCCATTAATACGAAAGTACCGCCTGCAACGCAAGAGGGACGAGCTCCTTTACATTCCACTTTGGTTCCATTAATACCTGGCAAGGTTACATATGTCTTTGGTGGGGATGATTCTTTACATTCCACTTTGGTTCCATTAATACAAATCGGCTGAATTTCCACACAAGTATCGTGTCAAACTTTACATTCCACTTTGGTTCCATTAATACGGTGGTACTCAGTTAAAACTAATCCTATGAGTAGAGACTTTACATTCCACTTTGGTTCCATTAATACGATGGGGAAAAGTACTCGATTACATAGGAGTAGGACTTTACATTCCACTTTGGTTCCATTAATACGTTTTACATCTGGCAAAATTGAAAGTCCTGTTGTATTTCTTTACATTCCACTTTGGTTCCATTAATACAAAGACAAGAACGAAATCATCGCTTGCTTGAACATCTTTACATTCCACTTTGGTTCCATTAATACCGATTCACACAATAACAACCAGCCCCGGACATTTCTTTACATTCCACTTTGGTTCCATTAATACTGCGATCACGGAAAAAGTAATTTCTTGCAAAATCATCTTTACATTCCACTTTGGTTCCATTAATACCTGTATCTTAAGAATAGCTCTATTCCCAGCTATTTTCAAGGTCTTTTTGTCAACCTGACTATTTTTACGTAATAATATTTTACATATTTTTATCCTTCTTTTATTCTTTGCTTGTATTGCAGGATATGCATTTACTGTCGACCTACTGCAATTTTTGCACTATTGCAAGTCGACAATTTTATATATACACATCCAAGCAAGTCATCACAATAAAAAATCTGTTTTATCATCCACCTTTCCCCAAAATTCTTTATCCAACCATTTTTGCTGTCTACTTTTAAAAATAATAACCGAATCCAAATTTTCATCAATATATCTTCCCAGTTCCTTCTGCAACTTTGCTAATTGCGATTTTGAAATTTCCCCTTCAAAAACAGAATTCTGTATATGTGATAAATATTTTTTACAAATCTTAAAAATCCTTGACCACCTTCTTTGTCCATTATCATCCTTACTGATGTCATATACCAATACTACATACATATCCTCACCACCATATCTTGAATCCTTCGTATTCTTTCTCTCCAATTAAATGCTTAATCAGTTTATATGCTTCGAGTCGAATTAAATACTGATACGAAACCTGTCTTCCCAGTTCTTTATGCATAATCGTTTGTTTCAATTTCTTTTCAAACTCCGTCACAATAAGCTTTGATGCTTCTTTCTTCAAATGCAGAAAATTTAATTCTTCCGTGAAACTGTCTTCTGTAATTTGATTCCTATTCAAGAGTGAAAAAATCAAACGATCTCCAATTAATGGTTTAAACACTTCCGATAAATCCAAGCAAAGAGAATATCTTCTTACTCCTGGCTCATGCAAATAACTAATAGTTGGATTTAACTGTGTATGATAAATTTCACTTAAAGTCTTAGAATAAATGAGAGAATTCACAAAAGAAATCAATGAATTTATCATATTATCGGGTGGATGCATGACTCGTTTTTCAAAATTAATTTCCTGATTCACAATAACATTCCAAGATGCATAATATTGCCTGCGAACATTCCCCTCAATTCCCATCAGCTCTTCTATACATTCACATTTTGGAATTTTGCGCCGTAAATAATCAATCTCTTTCATATATTCAGAGACATCTTTGCCTCGACTATTATAATACCGAAGATTACGATAGATATTGTCTACAGCGGCTTCAATAAATTTTCTTGCAATCACTATCCGTTTCTCACTTTGGGTATAATGTTCCACTTGCTTCACTAGCAACTGCCCTGCCAAAAGGCTTTCCTTCGGATAGTAGCTTCCCGTATAAAAATTGTAATAATTGAAAAAATGCATTGGTATTCCATACTGAGAAATATAATTAATAAATGCTGTATTTATAGTCATTTCCGACATTACATAAATATCACTAATTCTCTCGATTGGAATATCCCGCTTTTCACCTTCATATGATGTAAATCTAAGAGTATTATCTTTTCTTTTTAAGTCTCCATTATTGTATACATAAAAACTCTGTTTCATATAATCTCCTTATCATCAAATACAACACAAATCAAAATATGCACAATTTTTACAAATCTTTTTCTTTTCAAATTGAGGTGGAACTGTTTTTTCACAAATAGCAATAATCTCTTCCATTACCCTATCCAATTCCTTTTCATCTGCTTCATCCAAATCCACTTCCAAATTTTTCTTTAACAGAGGATAATCTATTTGAGCATTAAGATTTTGCACACCTCTTTTTTTCAGATAATACAGATAATATTTCACCTGCCATATTCCAGCTTCTTCAATTGATTTGCTTTTCTTGATTTCATGCAGTTTGTGATGACCTTTTATAAAATCAATATTAATTGTATTGTCGATGTTAATATGCTTCTCGTCTCTTGGATAACTATTTTCATCCAATAACTTTCCCAGCATTACATTTTCATTCGTATGTTCCATATTAATGTCGTTACAAAAATACCAGAGTTTACGTTTACATACAAAATAATAGTATACCATTACCCCTGTAATGTTTTCTTTCATTTACGGTCCTCCCTAGAAAATCATAACCTCTTCATATTCTTCATAATTAAGAGGATAAAATCCTTTTTCATCATAATGACATTCCATTATCGGAATTTCTTCATGTTTACTCACCCGAACTTTTCCAAAATCTTCCCAGGCTTTTTTCTTATAAATATTAAATTCATATTTGGGAATCGAAACAACAAATCCTCTTAATATTTCCTGCAAATCAATCCTTTCCTTTAGAAGTTCCAAAAATTCTTTTCTTTCGCAATTATCACGATTCTTAAGATTTTCTTCAATGTTCCGTAATCTCTCCTGTGCCGCTTCAATTACTTCCTTGTTTTCTTTATAAACAGACTTCGGAACTATATTTTCCGTCAAAATTGTTCTTAAACGCTGCTCATTCTTATCAAAACACCCAATTTTTAAATTTTTTAAAAATCTAAGAATATTTTTATACTCTTTCACAAAATCACTGCGTCTCATATTTTCTGTTGTAAAAAAACGATTAATCAGTTCTGTTTTCTGTTGTTCACTCAGCCATCCATTCACTTCCTCAAGTGCTTTTTCAGAATATTCATATAATACAGGATCTATAAATCCACGATTTCCTCTCTTTACGTCTGAGCCATCACAATAAACAAAACAATTATAGCTATTTAATGGCTTCTTTCCTTTTCGATTGCATCTTCCCATGCGCTGAAATAATCCACTCAGTTCAGAAAGCTCTGTAAACAAATAGTCAAAATCAATATCTAGACTCACTTCTACCAATGAAGTACTAATCCATATGCCATTTCTTTGATCTAATACGGGATTCCCCCACTCATCCAATACAATCTTTCTATTTTCTTCCTGAAAAGTTTTTCCAAATTCTATTATTTGATTTTCCAGTTGTTTTCTATCCGCCTTTGTAAAACGGCTATGAAATATATACAATTCCAAACTGTCGTCTTCTTTTTGTAACTCATCATAAAGTGCCTGAGCTTTTTTGATTGTATTGCACACCACAAGTATCTTATTTCCTGCTTTTCTTTTTTGGTTATCATAATAACAATTTTTAATATCTTCAACGGACAAAGTTTCTTTTTTTACACATACAGAGTGTCGAATATCTCCCGACGTAAATTGTTGTTCTACAAACGAAATTTTAGCATCACGAATCAAAAAATTTTTTATAAATGGCGCCAACGTTGCCGTCACTATTGCTATCTTACCACCTAATTTATATATTTCTCCAAGTCCAAAGACTAAATATGCCAGCATGTCCGGACCATACATCTGAATTTCATCAATAACGATTTTAGAATAGGAAAGTGTTGTTAACATCATTTCATATCCTTTATACTTGAATACAAAGTGAAACAACTGATCCATTGTAGAAATATTCAACGGCAAAGATAAATTTTTCCCACGATCATAATACTCCATAATATCCATTCCATTTGTGTGATCTTTGTAATATTGCAGAGATTCCGAATGGAGAATAGCCAGTCGTTCATCTAACTTTTGCTTATTGAGGATGTTTTCTTCTATTCTGTCATAAATAGCATTAATCGCAGTTCTGATAGGAAGAACAAAAAAGCTTTTACTGTTTCCCATCCACAACAATCCTGCCTCTGTCTTCCCCATCCCAGTTGGTGCCAACGCAATAATATTATTATCTCGATTTTCCATACAAAAGTTCTGCAATTCATTCCAATGACATTCTGGATTTTTTCTCTTCCATCGTTTCATCATATTTTCCATTGCATCTTCCAGAAAATCATTTGGATACTCTACCTGATAACCACCACTGGCACTATAATCACAACGATGCAGAAAACCTTTTAATTGAATCGTTTCCGGATCTAAAATAGCATTTCCTAATATCTCTTGCTTGCAACGAACAGGAATTTCATAGCTGTATTCTCTAATCAATAATTTTTTAATCAAATCACTTTGACGATATATCGCATAGTTTTCATCACAATAATCATGATGATATAAAATAGCACATGCAATCTTAATATAATCCTCGGTCGAATAATCATCCGGATTCAAATAATATACAGACAAAATATTATGCGAAACTTCTTTACTTTCATCAAACCTTTTTTTGCTTTTTATACGAGCAGCAAATTCTTCATTTGCCTTTCCATCATCGTGATGAAGACACGCTTCTTTCAGGAGATAAAATAAATGCTCATCCTTTATATATCCTAATTTTTTTAATAAAGCAGCCTGATTCCACGCATCCTGGCTGTGCTCACCGATTGTCTTATTTGGTTTTGCATAATAATCCTGTATTTGTTTCATACGAAAGCCACCTCAATTCATTTTATAGACAAAATCAGGGCTACTCTGTTTTCATCCAGAATAGCCCCCATTCTTACAGAAAGTTTACAATATATTGTTTGTCCGTTCCTTCATCAATCCAAACATTATCGCTTGTCTCTCCGATTTCAAAATAAGAAGCATATACAACCGGAACTTTCTTTTCAAAAATTCTTTTTCCATCTACTTTTTTATATTCTTTTCCTAAATAATATCTTGTTCCTGAAATTCCCTTTCCAGAAACCGCTCTGATAGAAATATTGTTATTTACTACATCATAATAGTTTAAATATGCCGAAAATGGACTTCTAACATTTTCTTGTCTCTGTACCAGTTCCACCATTACTGCCTCTTCCACATGTACAAAATCTTCACTACGCCCAAGTGCTTGCAGATTATAAATATTTTCATAAATATCATTTAAAACATCTTCATCCGCACGGACATGCAATACGAGTTCAATATCATCCAATATTTCATAGTATTTCAGTGATTTTGTCAATGTTCGGAATTTGGCAACCGGCTTCTTATAATATTCTTCCTCATAAAGAGCAACTTTTTGTTTATATTCTTTTTCCTGCTCTTTTATTTCTTTTTCATGTTTTGCCGCTTCACTGTAAGCTTGACTACCCTTTTCTGCTTTCTTTTTTTCGGCTGCTGTCTTTTCCTTTTCAACTTTATACTCAGCCAGTTTCTGCTTGTATTCACTCTTTTTCCATTCAGCAATCTGTGCTCCCAATGCCTTTAATTCTCTATATTCTTCAAGCAATTGTTGATTATGAATTTGAATCGTAATTCCTTTTAAAAAACTATTTCCCTGAGATTTCTTTGCTTCTGCCACTTTTTCAAATGCACTCGACAGCATTATCTCATTTTTCATCTTCACGAGAATTCCTCTATCATCCATGGCTGAATTCAAAAAGCAGTAATCAACATACGGTTTTTTATGCATAGAAGCATATTTTCCCTGGATACTAACATCCATAGGTTTATACTCCCTATAACCACATATTGCATGTAAAGCACCTATTACGGTTGAAATTGGCGGCAAAGGATATGTCATCTTATTTTCCATTGTTTCTTCGCGCCGGTAATTAGCACTTGTCTGATGCAGTTTAATTCTTAAGGCTTTCATTTTTTCACTCACCTCTGCTCATCATCCCAAATAATATTCGGACACTTCTTTACGCAGATTATCAAAAAACATACAAACAGATGTTGTTCCCAACTCCGCTTCAATTTCATCATCATTTTCGAGAAGATTCCCCTTCATAAGTCCTGCATGAAATCCTTTGCTTAATTTTTCTTTTAAATCAGATGATAAAACCAATTTTCCTTCATGTACTTGGACAACATTCTCAAAATAATGTGTTTTTCTATCAGATAATCCACCCACAACGAAAATAGGTTCTGCGTTATCCAGATTTCCTTTCACCGTAAGCGACAGATTTTCTACTGCATCCAACAAAGCACATACTCTCGCAGCTTTTTCTTGCTGATCTGCCTCTGCCTGGAAATTTGCATCTTTTCCAACCATTTCAAGGTCAATTGTCATACTATATACTTTTAAAGATTTTTCATATTCATACTGATATGGCATCAATCCGGCACCACCGCCATTTTCCTGCACTGAAATTCCATTTGCTTTCGCATAATTAGATGCCAGATACAAATTATTATGAAAACGAGTTTCATTGACAAAGTGCTCTGCAGAAATGGCGTCTGTAAAATAAACAGAGCTCTTACGCACATATGTAGTACCTTGTGTACTCATATAACCGCCCTCCAAAGATCTGCAGTTTGCAGCATTCAAATTTTCCTCTACTTTTTTCTGTGCAGCTCCGTCTTTACTTGTCTGCAGATCATCATACATACCACTTTGTACCATAATCGCATTTTTTAAACTTTCTCTGCTTCTCATAGAATAGATTTTTCTGTTTTTAAACACCTTCTGCACACTGGCAATGTTTCCCAATCCCTCAGAATAATTCGATGTCATATTAGCTACAGCCGTTAAAGTCAATGCATTTTTCTTCATATCCCCATTCTCCTTAAAAATTTTATTTATTAACTCTTCT
This sequence comes from Lachnospiraceae bacterium, assembly GCA_022787145.1. Lineage (GTDB taxonomy): Bacteria > Bacillota > Clostridia > Lachnospirales > Lachnospiraceae > JALFVM01. Next base: position 43,576 of record JALFVM010000174.1, read on the forward strand.
CAGTGCATTCACAAAAGTATATGCCAGTTCCTTATTTTTCTCAAAATCTTCAAACAAATCATATGCAAAATCAAAAGTTTCATCTGCATAATTTGCCAGATTCAAAAGCAAATTATTAAATCTGTCATAATCGCCTAATGATAATGCACTAGTTAATTTCTGCCGATAGGAGTCCAGTTTATTATCCGCCACTTTATCTTTCTTCTGGACTACCGCTTTTGCGCATGCATAAGCTACTTTTGTTCTCTGTTCCAAATCCTTATCCCCCTTTATAGCTATATTGAGACCAATCAACTGTTTTACTATGTACTTATAATTATCATCTTTGCTATTTTTATCATTTTTTAACAACCATTCAATCAAGTCATCCAATAATACCAGATTGATTACTGCATCGGTTACTTTTCTAAAAATGTCAACCCAGTAATTATCCGTTACTTTTATTTTCCTACAAAAACACTTGTATTTTTTCCCATCTTCTGACTTTAAATTTTGGAAAATTTTCAAGCTTTCCTGACGAAGATATAATGTTTCAAAATGTGTGTTATCTACATTTTTAACAATCACTTCAATATCGTTTTCAATAAAATCAGGCGTTTCAATGATAAGATTAAAAAATACCTGACGGGCATCTACACTCCGATTCTCATTTTCTGCTTTTTCCTTCTGTTCATCTATACATTTTTTAAATTGATTTGTCGCACTGATTAGATGTTTTAGCTCTAAATTGTCATTTGCAAAGAAAAATTCTCGCTCTCCATGAAACGCAAAAGGAATAAAATCAAAAATAGGATCATCCTGCCCCACAAAATTTGCCATTTCAAAATTATATCCCATTGCTTTTCCCTTTTTGGGCATATCCACGTAATACCCCAACAATCTGCAGCAATCTTTACCATCTTCGAAAAGCTGGTTAGTGTTACAGTAATTTCGGTACAAATTGTTCTTATTTCGGAAAGTTTCACGTACAATCTCCTGACGATTTTCATCAATTACTTTCTGAATCATTTCTGCATTTGAACCGTCGTATTTTATCCCTTTGAACAACTTTTTTAGCACTGTATTCGCCGTAAGTTTTTCATTTACTATTTTTATGCTTGACTCATCAGTGTTTCCCGCTTTTAAAATATTTTCTGCCTGCACATGATGCATATCCTCCGGGTATTCTCTTTCTACAAATCCCAGATAATTTTCTTCGGTAATATCTGTTGGATCAAATTCCAGCCTGTCGCTCTCTAAGTTCCAATCTGGCTCTTCTAAAACCTCATCTTCCAAATATTCAAAATACTTCACTAAACCTACAATAGCTGCCGAATATCTCCAATCAAGAGGTTCCACAATTCTTCTTTCTTTATCCATACTTTGTATCCCCCTCTATTGCAATACCCGGACCATTCCAAATCCAGAAGAATGTTTCGATCCAGCTCCAGCCCGATAAAAGTATTGTAGTATCTGCGAATTTCCACACATCTTAAAAATTCCTGTTGTCGTATCAACATAACGACCATAATGATATACTAATACCTTTTTACAAATAATCGGTTCTATGCTCAAATCCTCTGTCATTGTTTCCGGATATCCCGCGAGTCTTGCCTGGATTTTTAAAACCTGTAATGCTTTTTCTTTAAAATCCTGATCTTCACAAGTCACAAAACGGTCACAGTTTGACTGTCGATCATGTTCACGGATACATAAACCATTTCCAAGACACGTCTGAAAAAGTACCTCTGACTTTGTAACAATCTGTTCTTTCATCTGATGCACGCCCTTCAATATCATAGCATTTTCATCTGCTAAGGGAAATTTTTTATTTTTCATCCCTAAAAATGCAGAAAAGAAAATCAATCCTGTTTTATTTCTGTCATCCGCCGAAAACAGAATTTTCATCTGAGGTTTTTCCAAGATAATTTTTTCTTTATGAAATTCAGGCTTGGGAAATACAACAGTAAATGAATAATCTTTTGGTTCTGTTCCACTAAAGTACTTATCAAAATATTTTCCTTGATTACATATTGTCAAACTGCTTTTCAACCATGACAAAATAATTCGGCGATAATCTAATGCTATTTCCGGTTTTTCGAGATTAAATTTTAATTCTAAACGCATATACTTTTTGCCGATCCATTCTCGACATTCCCTCCTTTTCATATTTTCATTTTCTTCATATTACCATTACTCTAGGGTTAAATCAATATTTTTTATTTATTTTATACTTTTTTATATTCCTATTCTATTTCACCAGCCCATACAACCGATACATCCCCAGCATATTCTGGTACATCATCTTTCTCCCCATATACTGCCGATACGTGGCACTTTTTGTCTTCCCATCCGCCTTCAGCCTCTCCATCTTCTCCTCAATATCCGCATACTCTCTCTGCACAGCCTGCAACATTTTCTCAAAATTCTCCAGTCTTTTCTCATCCATAAGCAAATCCCCTCATAATTTTTCACACTTTTTCTCATTATACTACAAAAGGTACATGCAATAAATGCACATACCTCTTTTTTGTATATAATAATTAATTTTGCAATTTATTCTAAAGCACTTTCGCAAGTTCTACAATCATCTCTCCACACCGCTCCAGCCCGATCTTTCCGCTATTCAGGGTAATATCATAATTCTGTGACATTCCCCATATACGATCCGTGTAGTATTTATAATTCAATCTTCTTGTTTTGTCTTTATCAGCAAGGCGTTTCTGAGGATTCTGGTCAGTCTCTCCGTACAGCTTCACCACACGCTCGATCCGTTTGTCCAAGTCGGCATGGATGAACACATGCAGACTGTCTGTTCTGTCCCTGAGAATATAGTCGGCGCAGCGTCCCACGATCACGCAGTTCCCCTGCTCTGCCAGTTCCAGAATAATTTCTCTTTGTTTTCTCCAGAGGTAATCCTCCACCGAAACTCCATTGATTCCTCTTCCCACAAAAGCATAGCTGAACATATTTTTTCCGGGTGAATGCTCCCCGCTTTTTTCTACGAATTCCCGTGAAAGCCCTGCTTCCTGCGCAATTTTTTCAATCAATTCTTTATCATAGAATTGATATCCCATCTGCTCTGCCACCTGTTTTCCAATTGTTCTGCCGCCGCTGCCAAACTCACGGCTGATCGTAATGATTTTTTTCACTGGTCATCCCTCCTACATCTTATCCACAATGTTTTGATTCGCTTTCGCCATAAGAATCAGCGCAGCAGCAAACGCCACTGCTTCCGCAACAGGAAACGCAAACCATATCAAAAATGACGCATTTTCAAAGGTGCTGAACAGCCATGCCAGCGGAAGCACCACCACACAAAGCCGGAGCAGAGAGGTAATCAGAGAACTTCCTCCGCAGCGAAGCGCCTGAAAAACGCCCTGCAGTGCGATGTTGGCGCCTGCAAATAAAAATCCGCCCGCAATGATACGTGTCGCCAGCACGCACAGATGACTGGTTTCTTCGGTCAGCCCGAAAATGCCGATAAATGGCTCTGCAAAGATTTCCAGAAAAACGATTCCGGCCGCCATAATGATTTCGGTGTATAAAATTCCATATTTAATTCCCTGTTTCACGCGCTTTTTATCACCCATTCCATAGTTGAAGGATACAATTGGTGTGATGGCATCGCGGAGTCCAAAGGCCGCAAAGAACAGGAACTGCTGGATTTTGTAAAAAATACCGTAAGCAGTTACCGCCGATGCAGACACCATTCCGAAAATAATATTTACGCCGTAAGTCATAAACGACATCAACGCCTGCATGATAATCGCCGGCAGACCTACGATGTAGATTTCTTTGACCATACGTCCTTCCAGTCTCAAATATTTCCAGCCGCTTCGCACCTCTTTGTTTTTTCCATAATGAAAAATCATCGCCAGTGCCATGGACACCACCTGACCGATTACAGTCGCATAAGCCGCACCTTCGATTCCCATTTCCGGCAATCCCAGATAGCCAAAGATCAGTATGGGATCCAACACGATATTTGTGACTGCGCCTGCAATCTGTGCAATCGTGGAATATACCGTTTTTCCTGTGGACTGCAGCAACTTTTCATAAATTGCAAACAACACCATTCCAAAAGACAGACAGGTACAGATTCTGAGATACCGCGTTCCCATATCCAGTATCACCGGATCTGCCGTCTGACTGCGCAGATAGATTTTGATTCCGAAAATGCCAAACAACAGAAAACAGGCATAAATGATCAAGGACAGGAAAACTCCGTTTCCGGCAACCCGGGCCACCTTGTCCTTGTCGTTTTGTCCCAGATATTTTGCCAGAAGCGCATTCACTCCAACTCCCGTTCCGATTCCAAAAGCGACAACCAGCATCTGCACCGGAAAGGCCAGCGTCAGCGCATTGACCGCATATTCGCCCATATGGATAACCTCCGATGTGTCATGCATTCTTGCTACAAACAGACTGTCTACAATGTTGTAACAGGCTTGCAGCACCATGGATAAAATCATGGGAATTCCCATACTCAGCATAATCCGCTGAATGGGTTCCGTTCCCATCTTGTTCATAGTGACTTTTTGTTTCATAAACTCCTCCTGTAATAATGATTATTTGGAGACTTTTGAGGAAAGCTGCCACAACCATGCCAAAAAGAAAAAGCGCAAACCCAGTGATCTGGATTTACGCTTTTCGCTACTCGACAATGCCTATTTTATCTCTTTTTTCGAAAAATGTCAAAGGAGTTTTTCTTTTGTTTTAGTTATAACCCCGTTTTCTCAGCAATGAATTTTCTTGCTTTGATTGCATATTCCAATGGGTTTGCTTTCGCTGGATCCTGCTCTGCCTCAACCAGCATGTAGCCTTCGTAATTGTTTTCTTCCAGTACCTTGAAAATCGGTTCAAAATCAATGCATCCGTCTCCCGGTACGGTGAAGGTTCCCATTCGCACGCCCTGAAGGAAGCTTAAGTTTTCTTTTTTTACTTTTTCTACGACTTCCGGACGGATATCCTTCAGATGTACATGTTTGATTCTGTCTGCATACTTTGTTACCATTTCCAGCGGGTCTGCGCCACAGTATGTAAAATGTCCGGTGTCAAATAACAGGCTGACATATTCCGGATCGGTATTTGCCATCATCCGCTCTACTTCATCAGGATCCTGTACAACCGTTCCCATATGATGATGGAAGGTAAGAGCGATTCCATATTCCTCTTTGGCAATCTTTCCAAGACGGTTCATGCCATCACAGAAAATATCCCATTCCTGGTCATTCATCACATATTTATGGCCAAACACCGGTGTATTTTCCTGTCCCTGTACGCTATAGCTCTGTTCCGATGCCCCGATTACTTTTGCCCCCATCGCTTTGAGGAATTCCAGCTGTGCGCGGAAGTCTTTTTCCACTTCCTCAAAAGGCTTTGTAATCAGGAAGGAAGAAAACCACTGATTGCAGATTTCCATTCCGCGAAGCTCCAATGCCTTTTTCAAAACTTCTGGTTCCTTCGGGTATTTGTTTCCAACCTCAGAGCCTGTAAATCCGGCCAGTGCCATCTCGCTGACACACTGCTCAAATGTGTTTTCCTTGCCAAGATCCGGCATATCATCATTTGTCCACGCGATCGGCGCAATTCCAAGTTTTACTTTTTCTTTGTTAAACATATGTTACTCCTTCTTCCGGATATTATTGTGCTGCTTCTCTTTCCGCCAAATCCTTCGTAATCTGAGGGAATTCTTTATCTAACTTATATACAAATAAAATAGCAATAGCAACTCCCCAGATAATTAACGGACCAAATTTGTAAATTCGTTCTATTGTCAGAATAGCAGATGTAGGTTGAACGACACTTCCTGTTGTAGAACTGATATAACCGCTTGCTGTCATCATTGCAGACATAAGTGCACTCGTAATACCTGTTCCAACCTTAAATCCAAGGCTCGCTCCTCCAAATACAAGACTTTCCTGACGAAAACCATTTTTCCAGTCACCATATTCCACTACATCACCAAGCATTCCAAAAATAGTTGCCGAAAGCTGTGATACTCCAATAGAACGAACCAAAGTAATTCCAAAAATCCATGCAAAACTATGAGGATTGATAAAAATAAACATATGTGAAACAATTGCAAGAATAGCTCCTGCCAGAGTAATATTTCTCTTTCCCCATTTTTTAATCATTGCAGGAACTGCCATAGCACCTAAAATCATAATAATTGTTTCCATAAAGTACAGAACACTGTACATCCAGGAATCATTTTTAAAGATATATTTGCAATAGTATGGCAAATCCGTTCCTACAATCGTCATATGGATTACCTGAATAGACCATAAGCCCAGTACACACCAGAAATATTTATTCGTTACAAGCGCTTTCAGATTCTTACCGATTCCTCTTTTTTCTTCTGCCTTTTTCTCATCCGCTTTTACCGTTTCCTCACAGCGGAAGAAACAGAATAAAAGAAGTGCAAGTGCAATGACAACCCAGATGCACATGGTTTTTACCCATGCTGACTGATCATTACCAAACAGTTTTACCAACGGCATTGTAAAAGTTACAGAAATAATTCTTCCTACCGGCGAAAGAATCATACGGAATATGGACAGTAAATCCTGCTGATAAGAGTCTCTTGTCATCATAGTGGAAAGAGAACCATATGGTACATTGATTGCTGTATATACTACGGTTGTCGTAAGATTGTAGGTAACAAATATATACAATCCCTGTAAAAACTCCGTTGTATGCGGCACCGTAAACAGTAAAATTGCGGAAACTCCATAGGGAATTGCCATCCATAACAGCCATGGCCTGGATTTTCCCCATTTTGATTTTGTTCTGTCGACAATGAATCCCATAATCAAATCAGAACTTCCGTCAAAAACTCTCGATATCAGCATTACCATTCCAATCGTAATAGGTGAGATTCCAGCATAATCCGTATAGAACAATGTCAATAATGTAGAAATCATTCCATACACAATGTTGCAAGCTGTATCTCCGCAGCCGTAAGCAATTCTGGTACTTACGGCTATTTTATTTGTCGAAGCCTGTTTTTTCATGACATTCCCCCTATTTTCCTAGCATTCCTTCATAATTGCTTCCACAGCTGTTTTGGTATCTTTCAGAGGAAACAGTTCATATCCTACATATCCCTGATATCCGGAATTCTCCAAATGCCGAAGCACTTTTTTGTAATTAATCTCCCCTGTTCCCGGCTCATGACGCCCCGGTGCATCTGCAACATGAATATGTCCGAACTGATCTCCATAATTGGAAATGGTATCACAAATACAGCCTTCATTAATCTGCATATGGTAAATATCATATAAAAGCTTCAGTCTTGGTGATCCAATCAACCTACAGATTTCCGCTCCCATCTGTGTATATTTAAGGAAGTTCCCTACATGATCCGTAGTGATATTTAAGGCCTCGAGATTTAAGTTGATTTCTTCTTCCTCTGCCAGCTTTGCACATCTTAGAAGCATATCATACATGCAGCAGAGTTTCACTGTATCCGATAAATCATTGTAGTGATTTACCACGACTCCGCCTTCTCCCAATGCATTCGAATGAATCGTCACGCTGGCTGCACCTACTTTTTTGGCTGCATCTATAGACTGTTTTAAATAATCCAAATATTTTTCTTTATGCTGTGGATCTACCAGAGAATAATCCGCATCTCCATTAAATCCGCTAATTGCAATACCCGCTTCCTGAGCGGCTTTTCTTGTCTCATCCAAATCACGGATTCTCCAATCCCAAAATTCCACTGCATCAAACCCATCGTTTTTTGCAGCCTGAAAGCGATCTTTCCATTCAAGCTCTGTATAAAGTGTATCAATACATGCACATTTTTTCAAACTCATTTACTCTACCTCCGCAATTTTTACAGGTCTTCCTTCTTTCAGTGATTTTGTTGCTGCTGCAGCCATTAAAACCGGATAGAGACCATCCATTCCTGTAACAGGAGTTTCTTTGTCATTCAAAACAGCATCTGCAAATGCCTGCATTTCCGATACGAATGCACCTGTATAACGATCCCACATAATAGCATATGTGTTTTGACTGCTAGTACACTGTGCATCAGAAACAACAACTGTATTTGGAACATCATTTTCATTGCGGGCGCATCCCTTGGATCCAAATACCTCCACTCTCTGATCATATCCATACACGGCTTTTCTGCTATTGTCAATTGTTGCGCAATTTACATGGCAAACCGCAGCGTTGCAGGATGCACCGAAGCAGTGAAAACCGCCGGAAAAAAAGGTGATATCCGCATTATCTGCCACGATGTAGCTGAAAGTACCAAACTCCTGCTTCAGGATGGAAGTATTGATTTCACAATTACTCAGAATCTATTCCGTCAGGGCTATGTTCCACTTACGCTATTACGTGACTATTTGCAAAAAAAGAAACTTCCCGAATCAAATGGAATCGCCACACCGATTTCTATTATTTGTTCTCAAAATATGGATCAGGACTATCCGCCTTACAATATTTAATAAAAAAGAAAGCGAAAAACGCTGATTTGCATTTTCGCTTTCTTTTTTTGATTAAACCTCCCACGGAAGTTCCACTACCACACATTCATGCTTCGTGTATGGAAGAAATTTTTCCATCAGATCTTTTGTTTTTATCTTCAGGCTGCTGGTGTTCACACAGGGATGACAGCCAACATATTCACTCTCCGCCACTTCCTTGTCCATCAGAAGCTGCACATGATTTTCTTTGTCATTCATCAAGCCCATCACACTGACCGAACCGGGTGTAATGTTTAGGTATTCTTCCATGTGCTCTGCGTCCGCAAAAGACAGCCGGGCAGAACCGATCTGGCTCGACAGGAATTTTGTCTTGAACGGCTTTTCTCCCGGCAACATCAGAAGATAAAACTGTGTTTTCTGGCGGTTGCACAAAAACAGATTTTTGCAGATCTGTATTCCCAGCTTTTTGTCGATCTCCTCACAGTCCGCAATCGTCATCGCAGCCGGATGGTCAATCGCTTCATAAGGAATCTCCAGCTGTTTTAACAGCTCATATACAGCAGTCTCCTTTTCCAAACGTTCCATAATCTCTCCTCTTTTCTGAATTTTTGCCCTGCTTTTACTTTTTTGATTGACTTTAGAGCAGAGCCATTTATAATAAATATTGTAATCAGTTTAACTGTTCAGCAGATAATCTCCCGCGAGGTGTACTGAACAGATACTAATCAGTTTAACATTCCTTTGCTGATTTCACAATATCCAGTGTATGGGCTTTTTATTTTAAACTAATTTTCTGTGACTTTATTACAGAAAATCTTTTTCTCTTTTTCTATAATAAAGTCATTAAATCAAGAAAAACTAATAACAATAATCCTAAGGAGGAATTTTATATGAGTAAAATAATTACATCTGACAGCTTTGAAATGGAAGTATTAAAATCTGACAAACCGGTACTGGTAGACTTTTTTGCTACCTGGTGCGGACCATGCAAGATGCTCGCTCCGGTTCTTGATGAACTGTCTGAGGACAGAGATGACATCAAAGTAGTCAAACTTGATGTAGACCAGTCCATGGATCTTGCGCAGAAGTACAAAGTGGCTGCCGTTCCTACCCTGCTTCTTTTCAAAAACGGTGAAGTTGCCAAAACATCCATGGGATTCATGGAGAAGAAAGACCTTGAAAAATTTATTGATAAGGCATAAGGGGTGATTTCCATGAAAATCAGACTGAACACAGATGAAGAAGTCGTAAAGTCTGTCAAGGACGGATTAAAACGCACTGGAGGCTACTGCCCTTGCCG